>NZ_JBWKDS010000038.1:0-84540 GCF_056435845.1 Streptomyces sp. NPDC043867
CTGCAGGGGGGACCCTGTGGGAGAGTAGGACGCCGCCGAACAAATTTTGGAGAAAACCCCCGTACCGGGATACCGGTACGGGGGTTTTCTGCGTTTATCGATCCTCTGCATCACCGGGGGCCTCTTTCCGAGAGGCCCCCTTTTCTGTGTTCTCCGGCTACAAGCGGCCGGCAGCTTTCAGGGCGAGGTATGCGTCGGCGAGAGCAGGTGCCAGTTCGTCCGGAGTGGCGTCGACGACCGTGACGCCGTGGCGACGCAGCTGTTCGGCCGTGCGATGGCGTTCCGTTTGGGCCTGCGCCGCGGCTGCAGCCTCGTACACGGCTTCCGCGGTACCCCTGGCGGTCGCCATGCCGGCGACGTGCGGATCGGACACCGAGGCCACCAGCAGCGTATGACGCCGGGTGAGGCGGGACAGTACAGGGAGCAGGCCCTCCTCGATTGGGGCCGCGTCGAGGCTCGTCAGCAGGACGATCAGGGAGCGGCGGGGAGCCGTACGGAGTGCCATGGCGGTCAGGCCGCGGGCATCGGTCTCGACGAGTTCCGGTTCCACGGTCGCCATCGCGTGGACCAGGGAAGGCAGGACGTCGCCTGCCGAGCGGCCCTGGACCAGGGCACGTACCCGGCGGTCGTACGCCAGGAGGTCCACGCGGTCGCCGGCCCGGGAGGCGAGGGCGGCCAGCAGGAGGGCCGCGTCCATGGAGGCATCGAGCCGGGGGGCGTCGCCGACGCGGCCCGCCGAGGTGCGGCCCGTGTCGAGGACGAGCAGGATGTGCCGGTCGCGCTCGGGACGCCAGGTGCGGACGGCGACCGTCGTCTGCCGGGCCGTGGCGCGCCAGTCGATGGAACGGGTGTCGTCCCCGGGGACGTACTCGCGGAGGCTGTCGAACTCCGTACCCTCACCACGTGTCAGCACGCTGGTGCGACCGTCGAGTTCGCGGAGGCGGGCCAGCTTGGAGGGCAGGTGCTTCCTGCTGGTGAACGGGGGCAGGACGCGTACCGTCCAGGGAACCCGGTGGCTGCCCTGGCGGGAGAAGAGACCCAGGGGACCGAACGAGCGGACTGTGACGCGGTCGGCCTGGCGGTCGCCGCGGCGGGTGGGGCGCAGCCGGGTGGTGACGCGGCGGCGTTCCCCCGCGGGGACGGTCAGGCGGTGACGGGACGCGGCGACTTCCGTGCCGGGCTTCCAGCTGCTGGGCGGCCAGGCGTCCCGCAGGTGGGCGCGCAGGGGACGGCCGGACGGGTTGGTGACCGTCAGGGTGACGTCGGCGCTCTCACCGAGGCGTACCGAGGTGTCACCGGAGCGCTCCAGGCCCAGCCGGCGTACCGGCGCGGCCAGGCCGAAGTCGCAGGCGCACGCCAGGGCCAGGGGGGCGTTCACGGCGAGGATGCCCGTCCAGCCGGGTTCCCAGATGCCGACGGGCAGCGAGCCGAGGGCCGCGAGCAGCGCGGCACGTCCGGTGAGAGCCATCAGCGGGGGACGGGGACGTGGGCCAGGATCGCGTTGATGACGGAGTCGGCCGTCACGCCTTCCATCTCGGCCTCGGGCCGGAGCTGGATCCGGTGGCGCAGGGTGGGCAGGGCGAGTGCCTTCACGTCGTCGGGGATGACGTAGTCGCGGCCCGTCAGCCAGGCCCAGGCGCGGGCCGTGGCGAGGAGGGCCGTCGCGCCTCGCGGGGACACGCCGAGGGTGAGGGACGGCGATTCACGGGTGGCGCGGCAGATGTCCACCACGTAGCCGGTGATCTCGGGGGAGACGGCTGTCTTCGCGACGGCGTCGCGGGCGGCCTGCAGGTCGGCCGGTCCCGCCACGGGCCGTATGCCGGCGGCGCGCAGGTCGCGCGGGTTGAAGCCCTCGGAGTGCCGGGTGAGGACGTTGATCTCGTCCTCGCGGGAGGGCAGCGGGATGGTCAGCTTGAGGAGGAAGCGGTCCAGCTGGGCTTCGGGGAGAGGGTACGTGCCCTCGTACTCGACCGGGTTCTGGGTCGCGGCGACCAGGAACGGCTCCGGGAGCGGGCGCGGGGTGCCGTCCACCGTGACCTGGCGTTCCTCCATCGCTTCGAGGAGGGACGACTGGGTCTTGGGCGGGGTGCGGTTGATCTCGTCCGCGAGGAGGAGGTTCGTGAAGACCGGGCCGGGCTGGAAGGAGAACTCGGCGGTGCGGGCGTCGAAGACGAGGGAGCCGGTGATGTCGCTCGGCATCAGGTCGGGAGTGAACTGGACGCGCTTGGTGTCGAGTTCGAGCGCCGATGCGAGGGCGCGGACGAGCAGCGTCTTGGCGACTCCGGGAACTCCTTCGAGGAGTACGTGTCCGCGGCAGAGGAGGGCAACGACGAGACCGGTCACGGCGGGGTCCTGGCCGACCACGGCTTTGGCGATCTCGGCGCGCAGGGCTTCCAGGGAGGCGCGGGCGGCACCGGCGTCCCCGGTGTACCCGGCGTTGTCAGTGGTCGGGTCCATCATGAACGGCGTACCTCTCTTTCGAGGGCGTCGAGTTGGTCGGCGAGTGCGATGAGGGCCGCGTCGTCGCCGGGCGGCGGGCCGAAGAGCAGGGAGTGCAGGGCCTGTCCGTCGTGCAGGAGGTGGGCGGACAGGGCGGGGAGCAGGGCCTCGGGCGCGTGTGCCTGGGCCGGGGAGACGCCGATGAGGGGGGCGAGGCGGGTGCGGGTGGTGGAGCGCAGAGCGCCTGCCGCGCGGTCACGGGCGTTGGCCTTGCGGTAGAGGCGGGCGCGGCCTTCGACGGCCTCGGAGGCGCGGACCGCGACGGGAAGGCGCTCGGGGACGAGGGGGCCGAGGCGGCGGGCTCGCCACAGGGCGGCCAGGCATGCCGCGACGAAGAGCTGCAGTGTGCCCCAGAGCCAGCCCGAGGGGAGCAGGTCGAGGAAACTCTGCTCGCCCTCGTCGTCGGCGGAGGTGTCCGAGAGGGAGGGGAGGTACCAGACCACATGGGGGCGGGAACCCAGCAGTTGCAGGGCGAGGGAGGCGTTGCCCTGCTCGTCGAGGCGGTCGTTGTAGAGGATGTCGGGGGCGCCGAGCAGGACGGTGTCGCCGTCTCCGGAGGCCGCCGGGACGCGCAGCAGGGTGGGCAGGCCGTCGCTGGGGTAGCAGGAGTCGGCTTCGAGGTCGGTGCGGTAGCGGATGCCGCCGGTGTCCGCGGTGCCCGCGCGGCGGGCGGCGGGCAGGTCGCAGTGGGGGGAGAGCGTCGAGTCGAAGCTGGTCGCGGGGTCGGCGGTGACTCCGGGGACGAGGGTGCCGAGGGAGGGCGACCCGGGGGCGAGCAGGATCGTGCGGCCGCCGGCGTGCTCGGACGCCGTGTGCAGCAGGGCCTGCTGACGGGAGGTCAGCAGGTCGGGGGCGGCCACCAGCAGGGTGGTGTCGGGGCCGGCGGCGTCGCGGGCCGCGTCGGTGGTCGTGACCACACGGGTGGACACCCCGCGGTCGGCGAGGAGTTCGGCGACGGCACGGCTGCCGCTCGGGTCGGCGGAGCGCGGGTCGAGACGGCCGTGCCGGGCGTCGGAGCGGACCGCGGCGATCACGACGGCAGCCACCAGGAGCGCCACGAGGGCGAGCAGGACACCGCGCGAGCGGGTCCACACCTGGCGGGCGGTGGGCGAGCCCGAGGTGGACGGGAGCGTGGCCTCGGTGGTCATCGGGCGGTGTCCGCGAGTACGGGCCTGGTGCGTTCCAGGTCGCTGTCGAGGTCCGCGAGCCGGCGGTACGTCGCTTCGGCGGCTGCGCGTCCGCCGTATGTGACGTCGTCGAAGTCCCGGGCGGCGGTGCGCAGCCGGTCCGTGTGCGAGGGCAGGGTGCGGCCCGCCTCCGCGGCGGCCTCGTCGGCGGTGCGGCCGGGGCGGGGGTCGAGCAGGGCGCGTTCCTCCAGGGAGCGGACGACGGCGCGCATGCGTTCCTGGACGGCCTGGTTCCAGTGGCCCTGGGCGGCGTGTGCCTCGGCGGCCGCGCGGTGTTCGGCGGCGCTGCGGGGGCGGTCGTCGAACAGCGCGGCGGACGAGGCGGGGGCGCGACGCGGGGTGCCGAGGCGCCACCACAGCGCGCCGAGCACGGCCAGCACCGCGAGCACGATGACGACAAGGCCGAGCGCGCCCCCGGGGGTGGCGTCGGAGGTGGCGCCGAGCAGCTTGCCCAGCCACTCCCAGAAGGCGTCCAGTGCGCGCTGGAGGAGGCTGGGGTCGTTCTCGTGGTACATCCGTTTGGACAGCTCGCGCCGGGCGGCCTCCCGCGCGGGGTCGCGCTCGGTGGTCACCGGCGGTTCGCCGCCGGAGTGGGCCAGGGACAGCAGGCCCCCGACCCCGGCGTGCGGCAGCGTGAGCACGGCTGTGTCGCCGGTGTGCGACAAGCCACCGCAGGGCCGTTCCGGCGGCGCGGGGCAGCGCCGGTCCCGCCGTGAGGAATCCCCCCGCCAGGCTCACCGCATCAGCTCCCCGGCATGGCGCCGGTGGTGCCTGCGCCGTAGCCCTGGACACCGGCCGCGCGGGCCAGGTCGAGGTCGAGGGCCTCGCGGCGGATGCGCTGGTCGATGTAGAGCAGCACCGTCACACCGGCGTTGATCGGGAAGGTGAGCATGGATCCGATCACCGCGCCGACGCCGCTGACGACGAGGAACGTCCAGCCGAGGCCCCCGGTGCCGTTGACGAAGCCGCCGATGCCGTCGCCGCTCAGCGCGGCGGCGACGAGGGCGAACGGGATCACGATGATCGACGCCACGACGTTGGCGATGACGGTGGCGAGCAGCTGGATGCCGAAGATGCGCCACCAGGAGCCCTGCACCAGCTTCACGGAGCGCTTCAGCGACTTCCTTACGCCCTGCTTCTCCAGCATCAGGGCGGGCGAGGCGAGCGAGAAGCGGACCAGTACCCAGATCGCGACGACGCTCGCGCCGAAGCCGCCGATGAGGGCCAGCGCCGCACCGCCCGCGGCCGATCCGGCGACGGCGACCAGGACGCCGGGCAGCACGCCCACGGCGAGGATCGCGGCCCCGGTCAGCATCAGCAGGAAGACCAGTCCGAAGAGTTTGGGCAGCCGGGGACGGGCGTCGCGCCAGGCCTCCGCCGTGGTCACCGGCTTGCCGAGTACGGCGCGGCTGGTCACGCTCGTGAGGAGGGCCGTGGCGAAGACGGTGCCGATCATGCTGACCAGAGCGACGGCTCCGGAGCTCAGCATCAGGTCGCCGAAGGCACGGCCGAGCTCTCCCGCCGTGGCGCTGGGGTCGTCGAGGACGTCGGAGCCGGCCCTGTCGTCCAGGACCAGGCCCCGGAGCAGGACGACCATCACCTCCGTGACGACGGCGACGGTCAGGGAGATCCCGAGGACCGTGCGCCAGTACGTGCGCATGGTGGAGACCGCGCCGTCGAGGATCTCGCCGACGCCGAGCGGGCGCAGCGGGATCACGCCGGGCTTGGCCGCGGGCGGCGGGCCGCCCCAGTTGCCTCCCCAGCCGCCGGGTCCGGCGTATCCGCCAGGGGCGCCATAACCGGGAGCGCCGTAACCATGGGCGCCATAACCGGGTGCCCCGTAGCCGGGGCCGCCGGGGCCCGCGGGGGGCGGGGCGCCCCAGCCCTGGCCGGGCTGCGGCGGAGGCGGCGGGGCCTGCGGCGGTGCCTGGGGGGCCGGTGCGGTCCACCGGCCGGGCGGGGGCTGCTCCTTGGACCACTTCGACGGGGGGTCGGTCGGGTCCGTGCCGTGCGGGTCCGTGGGCTGTGCAGGGCCGGTGCGGTCCGGCTCCTGCCCGTCGGAGGGGGCGGATCCGGGCGAGGCCCAGCCCGGAGTGTCGTTCATCGTCGCTCCTTCACGGTGCCCGTCCGCGGGCGCGGCGGCAGGTTGGCAGCCATCGTGCCACGGCGTGCGTGTCCCGGGACCGGGGGTCGTCCGGGCTGCACACCTTCAATTGTCCGCCCGGTACGGGGCAGACTGAGCGGATGGCTGATCAGTACGCGCAGGTCCGCGAAGACAACCGGCCCACGGAGATACCGGCGATCCGCTGGGAGGAACCACCTGAAGGTCCCGTACTGGTGCTCCTCGACCAGACGCGGCTGCCGGCCGAGGAGGTCGAGCTGGTGTGCACGGACGCCCCCGCGCTGGTGGAGGCGATCCGCACGCTCGCGGTGCGCGGGGCGCCGCTGCTCGGCATCGCCGGGGCGTACGGGGTCGCGCTCGCCGCCGTGCGCGGCTTCGAGGTGGAGGACGCCGCCGTGGAACTGGCCGGCGCCCGGCCGACCGCCGTGAACCTCGCCGTCGGGGTGAACAGGGCCCTGGCCGCGTACCGCGCCGCGCTCGCCGGCGGTGGCGGCCAGGAGCAGGCCGCCGCGGCGGCGCTCACCGCGGCGCGGGCCCTCCACCGGGAGGACGCCCAGGCCAGCGCGCGTATGGCGGAGCACGGCCTGGCACTGCTGGATGAGCTGCTGCCGGGCGGCGGCCACCGGATCCTGACCCACTGCAACACCGGAGCGCTGGTGTCCGGCGGGGAGGGCACGGCGTTCGCGGTGGCCCTCGCGGCACACCGGGTGGGGCGGCTGCGGCGGCTGTGGGTGGACGAGACGCGCCCGTTGCTGCAGGGTGCGAGGCTGACCGCGTACGAGGCGGCGCGCAACGGAATGGCGTACACCTTGCTCACGGACAGTGCGGCGGGCTCCCTGTTCGCCGCGGGAGAGGTGGACGCGGTGCTCGTCGGTGCCGACCGGATCGCCGCCGACGGTTCGGTGGCGAACAAGGTGGGGAGCTATCCGCTCGCCGTGCTGGCCCGCTACCACCACGTGCCGTTCATCGTGGTGGCGCCGGTGACGACGGTGGATCCGGGCACCCCGAACGGCGCTTCCATCGAGGTCGAGCAGCGGGGCGGTCATGAAGTGACGGAGATCACAGCACCTCAGGTGCCGGTGGCAGGAGTGGGAGCGGGAGGCGGGATACCGGTGGCACCACTGGGCACCCAGGCGTACAACCCGGCATTCGATGTGACGCCGCCCGAGTTGGTGACGGCGATCGTCACCGAAGAGGGCGCCGTGTCGCCCGTCACGGCGGAGGCGCTAGCCGAGCTGTGTGCCAGGTCACGCCAAGTAACGATTAGCTAATGGGATGATGTCGTTTATGAAGGGACGAGTCCTTGTCGTCGATGACGACACCGCACTGGCCGAGATGCTCGGCATTGTGTTGCGTGGTGAAGGTTTTGAGCCGTCTTTCGTAGCCGACGGCGACAAGGCGCTGGCCGCTTTCCGTGAGACCAAGCCCGATCTGGTGCTCCTGGACCTGATGCTGCCCGGACGGGACGGTATCGAGGTGTGCCGCCTGATCAGGGCGGAGTCCGGGGTGCCGATCGTGATGCTCACGGCGAAGAGCGACACCGTCGACGTCGTGGTCGGCCTCGAGTCGGGCGCCGACGACTACATCGTGAAGCCGTTCAAGCCGAAGGAGCTGGTGGCGCGGATCAGGGCGCGGCTGCGGCGGTCCGAGGAGCCGGCGCCCGAGCAGCTCACCATCGGTGATCTGGTCATCGACGTGGCCGGTCACTCTGTGAAGCGGGAGGGGCAGTCCATCGCGCTGACGCCGCTGGAGTTCGATCTGCTGGTGGCGCTTGCCCGCAAGCCGTGGCAGGTGTTCACGCGTGAGGTGCTCCTGGAGCAGGTGTGGGGCTACCGGCACGCGGCGGACACCCGCCTGGTCAATGTCCATGTCCAGCGGCTTCGCTCCAAGGTCGAGAAGGACCCGGAGCGGCCGGAGATCGTGGTGACCGTACGTGGTGTCGGTTACAAGGCCGGACCGAGCTGACGTGTCCAGGGACAGTGCCGCTTCGGCGCCCGGGCAGCCGGGGGCTCGCGCGGAGCGGCCTGTCGGTCGGACGATGACGGGCTCCCGCTGGGGACGCCTCGTCCCGGGCGGGCTGCTCCAGGGCGGAGTCCAGGGCAGCCCGGTCCTGCGGCTGTTCACGCGCTGGGTGCGCCGCCCGCTGCTGCCCGTCATGCGGCTGTGGCGGCGCAACATCCAGCTCAAGATCGTCGTGACGACCCTGCTGATGTCGCTCGGCGTGGTGCTGCTGCTCGGCTTCGTCGTCATCGGGCAGGTGCGCAACGGCCTGCTGGACGCCAAGGTGCGGGCCTCGCAGAGTCAGGCCACCGGCGGGTTCGCGGTGGCCAAGCAGAAGGCGGACACGGCCGCGGCTTCGAGCGGCGACGGCGGTTCGGACACGGAGGGCCGATCGCCGCAGAGCGTCAGCCCCCAGTGGATGAGCGACCTGGTCGAGTCGCTGTCCAGCGGCGGCCAGGGTGCCTTCGACGTGGTGACGCTCAGCACGTCCGCGCCGGTCGGCGACGAGAGCGGCGGGCGCGGCCCCCGTTCCTCCGGCAACGTCGACCCGGCGGCCAGTGTGCCCGAGGACCTGCGGCGCCGCGTCGACACCAGCATGGCCGCCGCCCAGAGCTACACCCGTGTCGTCTACACGGACGAGAAGGAGTCCCAGCCGGCGCTGGTCATCGGCAAGCAGGTCAACGACCCCAAGGGCAACCCGTACCAGCTGTACTACCTCTTCCCGCTGACGCAGGAGGAGAAGTCGCTGAGCCTGGTCAAGGGGACGCTCGCGACGGCCGGGCTGTTCGTCGTGGTGCTGCTCGGGGCCATCGCCTGGCTCGTGGTGCGCCAGGTGGTCACGCCGGTACGGATGGCGGCGGGCATCGCCGAGCGGCTCTCCGCCGGCCGCCTGCAGGAGCGGATGAAGGTCACCGGCGAGGACGACATCGCCCGGCTCGGCGAGGCGTTCAACAAGATGGCGCAGAGCCTGCAGCTGAAGATCCAGCAGCTGGAGGACCTGTCCCGGATGCAGCGGCGCTTCGTGTCCGACGTGTCGCACGAGCTGCGTACGCCGCTGACGACCGTGCGGATGGCCGCCGACGTCATCCACGACGCGCGCGTGGACTTCGATCCGATGACCGCCAGGTCGGCCGAGCTGCTCGCCGACCAGCTGGACCGGTTCGAGACGCTCCTGGCGGATCTGCTGGAGATCAGCCGCTTCGACGCGGGAGCGGCGGCCCTGGAGGCCGAGCCGATAGACCTGCGGGAAGTCGTCCGCAGAGTCATCAGCGGGGCCGAGCCGCTCGCCGAGCGGAAGGGCACGCGCATACGCGTCGTCGGCGACCAGCAGCCCGTGGTCGCCGAGGCGGACGCCCGGCGCGTGGAGCGGGTGCTGCGCAATCTCGTCGTCAACGCCGTGGAGCACGGCGACGGCAAGGACGTGGTGGTCAGGCTCGCCGCGGCGGGCGGGGCGGTCGCCATCGCGGTCCGTGACTACGGCGTGGGTATCAAGCCCGGTGAGGCGACCCGCGTCTTCAGCCGTTTCTGGCGGGCCGACCCGGCACGCGCGCGGACCACCGGCGGTACCGGGCTCGGCCTGTCCATCGCCCTGGAGGACGCGCGGCTGCACGGCGGCTGGCTCCAGGCGTGGGGCGAGCCGGGCGGCGGTTCGCAGTTCCGGCTGACGCTGCCGCGGACGGCGGACGAACCGCTGAGGGGATCGCCGATACCCCTGGAACCCAAGGACTCCCGGCGCAACCGAGGACTCCACGACGCCGGTCTGCCGCACGCCGGCGGTGGCAAGCTCGCCACGGTCCCCGTCCAGCCGTCCGGCGAGCACGCGGCGGCGCGGGCGTCCATGGCGGCCCGGCCGGCCGGCGCGCCCCCCACGGCCGACCCGACGGCGCTGCCCGGCAACGGGGCACGCGTGGTGCCGCGGGCCGCCCAGCCCGCCCGGCGGCAGGACGATCCGCCGCCCGCGGCGGCGCCCGGGGACGGCGCGCAGCGGCCGTCCGACGGGGGCGGCAGGACGGACGAGGTCAAGGAAGGGAAGGCATTTCGTGGGCGCTGAGGGGGGAGGCCGCCGGCGCCCGGTGCGCCTCGGCGTGTACGTCGGCTGTGGTGCCGTACTGCTCGCGGGGTGCGCCTCGATGCCGGACGGCGGGGATCTGCGCGACGTGGAGTCCACGCCGCGCCAGGACGCGCAGGTGCGGGTGTTCGCGATGCCGCCGCGGGAGGACGCCCGGCCCGAGGAGATCGTGCAGGGCTTCCTGGAGGCGCTGACCAGTGACGACCCGCAGTACGAGACGGCGCGGAAGTACCTGACCGAGGGCGCCCGGCGGAAGTGGAAGCCGTACGAGTCCACGACCGTGCTCGCGGACGGGCCGAACACCGTGCCGCAGCACGGGGACCGGGAGAGCGGCGACGACTACGTCTACACGCTGTCCGGTCTCAAGGTCGCCACCGTGGACGCGCAGCACGCGTACGCGCCCGACGACGGCGCGTACAAGAAGTCGGTGTACCTCACGCAGCAGAAGGACAGGCAGTGGCGCATCGACGGGCTGCCGCAGGGCGTGCTGATGGGCAAGTCCGACTTCCAGCGCAACTACCTGTCCGTGAACAAGTACTACTTCGCCTCGACCGTGCCCACCGGCTCGGGCGGGCGGCCGGGAGCCGTCGCCGACCCGATCTACGTGCGCAAGGAGGTCGACCCGATGACCGAGACGGTCCGGGCACTCCTGAGGGGGCCCACCCGCTGGCTGGATCCGGTGGTGAGGTCGAGCTTCCCCTCGCGCACGGCTCTCAGGAGCGGCGTCGGTTCGCTGGCACCCGACGACCAGAACAGGCTCACGGTGCCGCTGAACGCGAAGGCGGACCACGTCGGGCAGTCCCAGTGCACCAGGATGGCGGCCCAACTCCTCTTCACGCTCAAGGATCTGACACCCACCGGGGTGGAGGAGGTGAAGCTCGAGCGCTCCGACGGCTCGCAGCTGTGCGTGCTCGGCGAGGACAGGTCGGGGACCGTCGCCTCGCACGGCGCGGGAAAGCCGCCCGAGTACCAGTACTTCATCGACGAGAAGCAGCGGCTGGTGCGGCTGCTGGCCACCGGCAGCGGCAAGGATCCCGAGCCGGTGCCCGGGGCGCTGGGCGAGGGCGGCAAGGCGCTGCGTACCGCCGCGGTCTCACGCGGCGAGGACAGCGCGGCCGGGGTCTCCCTCGACGGGCGTTCGCTCTACGTGGGGTCGCTGGTGTCGGGCAGTTCGCTCGGCCAGGCGGTGCTGCGCAGCCGGGGCAAGACCGAGGACGAGCGGCTGACGAGGCCCAGCTGGGACGGTTCGGGTGACCTGTGGGTGGCCGACCGCGACCCGGAGGACTCCCGGCTGCTGGTGCTGGAGAAGGGCGCGGGCGACCCGGTCACGGTCAGGACGCCGCAGCTCGACGGCCGTATCAAGGCGGTGCGGGTGGCCGCCGACGGGGTGCGGATCGCCCTGATCGTGGAGAAGGACGGCAGGACCTCCCTGCAGATCGGGCGGATCGAGCGCGAGAGCGGGAGCGGTGGGCGGCCCGGCGTCTCCATTCTCGAACTGCGCTCCGCGAGCCCGCAGCTGGAGGAGGTCACGGCCATGTCGTGGGCCGCGGACAGCCAACTGGTCGTGGTCGGCCGCGAGTCGGGCGGTGTGCAGCAGATGCAGTACGTCCAGGTCGACGGTTCCACTCCGCTGCGTACGCCCCCGTCGGCGCTCACCGGGGTGAAGGAGATCGCCGCGTCCGAGGACGAGCGGCTGCCGCTGGTGGCGTACTCGGTGGACGGGATCGTGCGCCTGTCGGCGGCCTCGCAGTGGCAGAAGGTGGTCAAGGAGGGGACGGCGCCCATCTATCCCGGGTAGCCGGAGGCCCTCTCCGGGGCGCGGTGCGGGCGGTCGAGGCCCGGCTGGAAGCGCCTTGTTCCATGGGCGGGCACCGGACGGGTGACGCTTGTGGACGGACGGAGGACGTTGTCCACAGGGAGTTGTCCACAGGGGTGGCAGCCCGGCCCGGGCGTTGGCACAGTGGTGGCCATGCGGGGGTGGTGGCAGGACCTCACCGACCTGGTGCTGCCGGCCGAGTGCGGAGGCTGCGGACGACTTCGTACGGTGCTCTGTCCCGAGTGCCGTGCGGTTCTCTGCGACACCGTGCCGTGCCGGGTGCGACCGGTGCCGGAGCCGGCGGGGCTTCCCGTGGTGCACGCGGCGGCTCCCTACGAGGACGAGGTGCGGGCGGTGCTCCTCGCCCACAAGGAACGGGGCGCGCTGGCTCTCGCGGGCCCGCTGGGGGCGGCTCTGGCAGGAGCCGTGCGGGCGGGGCTCGGGGAGCGGACGCCTGAGGTGGGTGCTGCCGGGCCCGTGACCGGGCCGGGCGGCCTTCCGCCGGGCCGGCGGGCACCGGTGCCCGCCGGGTGCGCCGGGGCTGTCCCAGAGCCCGTGCTGCTCGTTCCCGTGCCGTCCGCGCGCAGGGCGGTGCGGGCCCGGGGGCACGATCCCGCGCGGCGGATCGCGCTCGCGGCGGCGGGGGAGCTGCGCCGCGGCGGGACGGCGGCCCGGGTGCTCGGCGTCCTGCGCCAGCGCCGTCCGGTGGCCGACCAGTCGGGACTCAACTCCCGGCAGCGGCTGGACAATCTCGCGGGTGCCCTGGAGGTGGCCGCCGCGGGCCGCCGACTGCTGGCCGGTGCCGGGCGGGTGGTCCTGGTCGACGACCTGATGACCACCGGTGCCTCGCTGGCGGAGGCGGCGCGGGCAATCCGGGAGGCCTGCGCGGCACAGCCTGCGGACGCACGCGCGTACGTCTCGCGAACATGGGCACGAGCGGAAGTGCGGACGATCGACGAAAGGGCGGTGACGGCCGATGAGAGGGAAAATCGAACCAGGACCCGGCCGGGCACGGCGGGCACGGATCCCGGCGGAAACGTGATCGGTGCAGCGGTGGTCGCGGCCTCACCGGACGCTTTCGAAATAAACCGGAACTGAGCAAGAACTTGCATCGTTGCAGGTAATAAGACGGGTACTTCACCTGAACGGAGGTGTACCGCAGTAGAGGGTGACGACATCCGTCCGGGCGAGATATGTTCGGTTGTGAGGCAATGGCGCAGGCCGTACCTCGCGGATCCGAATGCCGTGTCGCGGGTTTCTCCTCAATCACCCGCACCGGTGGGGTGGAGATCTTGTCCGCGGGGGAGGAGGAGGTGACAGTCACCGAGTCCGAGGTTCCGGGACTTACCGGAGTCTGGTGCAAGAGGGAGATGCTCCGCCGACGCGCGGAGCGATCCGGGAACGGAGTTCTGCGTGGACATCGTCGTCAAGGGCCGCAAGACCGAGGTGCCCGAGCGGTTCCGCAAGCACGTGGCCGAGAAGCTGAAGCTGGAGAAGATCCAGAAGCTCGACGGCAAGGTGATCAGCCTCGACGTGGAGGTGTCCAAGGAGCCCAATCCTCGACAGGCAGACCGATGTGACCGAGTGGAGATCACACTCCGCTCGCGTGGTCCGGTCATTCGGGCGGAGGCAGCGGCAAGCGATCCGTATGCGGCTCTCGACCTGGCGGCGGACAAGCTGGAGGCCCGGCTGCGGAAGCAGCACGACAAGCGCCACACGCGCCGTGGCGCCGGCCGGATCTCGGCGGCCGAGGTCGCCGATGCGGTGCCGGACGCGGCGACGCTGAACGTCGACGGCAGCATCGTCCATGACGAGCCGTCGGACGCCGTGCCCACCAAGAAGATCGGCTCGCTCGAGGTCGTGGGCGAAGGCCCCCTCGTCGTCCGCGAGAAGACCCACGTGGCCGCCCCGATGACGCTCGACCAGGCGCTCTACGAGATGGAGCTGGTCGGGCACGACTTCTACCTGTTCGTCGACTCCGAGACGAAGGAGCCGAGTGTCGTCTACCGGCGGCACGCGTACGACTACGGCGTCATCCACCTGAACACGGACCCGATGGTCGCCCAGGCCGAGTCGGCCGCGCCGGGTGGTGCGCTCGGCGGCTGACCCCTTCCGGTGACAGGCCGACCGGTGCCCCTGGTGAGCGCGTGCGCCCCCAGGGGCACCGGTGTGCGACCACTTCACTCCCCGCTGTGTCACCGCAGTGCCGTCCGGGCATGGAATCATGGCCGCACCGGCTCAACCCGTGGGCCGTAGCCTTGGGTTGGCGATGGCACAGGAACGCAGGCCACGGCCTTCAGGGGGAGGAACGATGCCGGACAGCTTCGGACCGATGCGTGACGAGGGCGCCGACGACGGCGTCGTCGGCATGGGCCCGGACGCGGGTCCTCCGCGCAAGGAGCCCATCCGGGTTCTCGTCGTGGACGACCACGCCCTTTTCCGCCGCGGTCTGGAGATCGTGCTCGCGGCCGAGGAGGACATCCAGGTCGTCGGTGAGGCCGGTGACGGTGCCGAGGCGGTCGACAAGGCCGCCGACCTGCTGCCCGACATCGTGCTGATGGACGTCCGGATGCCCAAGCGCGGCGGCATTGAGGCGTGCACCTCCATCAAGGAGGTGGCCCCCAGCGCGAAGATCATCATGCTGACGATCAGCGACGAGGAGGCCGACCTCTACGACGCGATCAAGGCCGGGGCCACCGGCTATCTCCTCAAGGAGATCTCCACGGACGAGGTGGCCACCGCCATTCGGGCGGTCGCCGACGGACAGTCGCAGATCAGCCCGTCCATGGCGTCGAAGCTGCTCACCGAGTTCAAGTCGATGATCCAGCGGACGGACGAGCGGCGCCTGGTGCCCGCCCCCCGGCTCACGGACCGCGAGCTCGAGGTCCTCAAGCTGGTCGCCACGGGCATGAACAACCGGGACATCGCCAAGCAGTTGTTCATCTCCGAGAACACCGTGAAGAACCACGTGCGCAACATCCTGGAGAAGCTGCAGCTGCACTCCAGGATGGAGGCGGTCGTGTACGCGATGCGCGAGAAGATCCTCGAAATCCGCTGAGCCGAGGGTCCTCGGGCCCGGAGGTGCCGAGCCCAGCGGGGTGCTCAGGCGACTGCCCGTGCCAGCTCCGCCGCGAGCGGCGCGCGCAGCTCCGGCGCGTCGACCCGCTCCACGCGCACGTCCGTGCAGTCCACCCAGCTCGCGGCCTCCACCAGAGCCTGCGCGACGGCCGGCACGGCCTTCGGACCGTCCAGTGTGACGTGCTTGGCGACGAGGGTGCCGCCCTCGCGGGCGGGGTCCACGCGGCCGACGAGACGGCCACCTGCCAGCACCGGCATCGCGAAATAGCCGTACACCCGCTTGGGCTTGGGGACGTACGCCTCCAGGCGGTGGGTGAAGCCGAAGATCCGCTCCGTGCGGGCCCGCTCCCAGATGAGGGAGTCGAACGGGGACAGCAGTGTCGTACGGTGCCGGCCCCGCGGGGTCGTCTCCAGGGCCGCCGGATCGGCCCAGGCCGGTTTGCCCCAGCCCTCCACCGTCACCGGCACCAGGCCCGAATCCGCGATCACCGCGTCGACCTGCTCGCCCTTCAGGCGGTGGTAGTCGGCGATGTCCGCGCGCGTGCCGACGCCCAGGGAGCGCCCGGCCAGGCGGACGAGGCGGCGCAGGCATTCGGCGTCGTCCAACTCGTCGTGGAGCAGGGCCTCGGGGACGGCGCGCTCGGCGAGGTCGTACACCCGCTTCCAGCCGCGGCGCTCGGTGCACACCACCTCGCCGTGCATCAGCGCGCGCTCCACGGCGACCTTCGTGCCCGACCAGTCCCACCACTCGCTGGTCTTCTTCGCGCCGCCCAACTCGGTGGCCGTGAGCGGTCCTTCGGTGCGCAGCTGCTTGATGACCTGGTCGTAGGTGCCGTCCGGCAGCGCGTGGTTCCAGTGCGGGCGGGCGCGGTAGGCGCGGCGGCGGAAGGCGAAGTGCGGCCACTCCTCGATGGGCAGGATGCAGGCCGCGTGGGACCAGTACTCGAAGGCGTGCGTGTCGGTCCAGTAGGCCGCGTCCACGGTCCTGCGGCCGACGGCTCCGAGGCGGGCGTACGGAACGAGTTCGTGGGAGCGGGCCAGGACCGAGATCGTGTCGAGCTGGACCGCGCCCAGGTGCCGCAGGACGCCCCGCACTCCGCCCCTGCGGTCGGGGGCGCCGAGGAACCCCTGGGCGCGCAGGGCGATCCGGCGGGCCTCGTCGGCGGAGAGTGCGGCGGCGGGACGCGGAAGACTCGTCATGCCCCACACGGTAGGCGGTGCCACTGACATTCGGCCGGGCGCCGGGAGGACCTGCCGCTCCGGTCGGGGTGGTTACGACGGGCCGGGCAGGTACGGCGCCGTGGAGGGCAGGCCTAGGTCGGAGGGGAGCAGGGACGCCACCCAGCAGTCGCGGCGTACGCCCTTGTTGTTGATGGCCGACCGGAGGGTGCCCTCCATGGTGAAGCCGGCGCGTTCGGCCACCGCGCGGGAGCCCGCGTTGCCGACCTCGGCGCGCCACTCCACGCGGTCGACGGCTCCCTTGGTGAAGGCCCAGCGGGAGGCCGCGAGGACGGCCTCGGTGATGTACCCGTTGCCCCGGTGCTCCTTGGCGGTCCAGAAGCCGACCTCGGCCACTCCCGGTGAGCGCATCGTGAGGCTGAGCATGCCGGCGAGGTCGCCGTCGGGGAGGAAGACGCCGAAGGTGAACATCGAACCGTGCGTCCACCCGTCCGGGGAGATCTGCGCGACGAACGCCTCGGCGTGCTCACGGAGATACGGCGAGGGGATCGTCGTCCAGCGCTGGATGTCGGCGTCCTGCACGGCCGCGTACACGGGGTCGGCGTCGTGCGGGCCCACTGCGCGCAGCAGAAGACGGTGGGTGGTCAGCGTGACGGGTTCCATCGGCCGATTCTGCTCGGGCGCGTGCGGGGGCGCCATTCCTTTCGGCGGCGCCCAGCCGAATGTGTGCCGTGGGTGGGGGCTCCGGGGGCGGCCGGGGCGGCCGGGGCGGCCGGGGCGGACGGGGGCACGGGACCGGAAGGCGCGCACGGTGCGTGAGCGTGCGGCCACGTCTGGTTCATTTCGCGAACGGACGCGGCACCATCCGCGGCCCCCGCCCGTTGTCCGTATAGCTGTCACGAGAGCAGACCTCCCGGCGTGGCGGGGTCCTCGCATACGATGGCCGTTGCTCAGATGCATCAAGGGAAAACCGACCGTCCCAGGCCCGACCGGCAAGGAGACCAACCCCCGTGTCCGTCCTCTCGAAGATCATGCGTGCAGGCGAAGGCAAGATCCTGCGCAAGCTGCACCGCATCGCGGACCAGGTCAACTCCATCGAAGAGGACTTCGTCGACCTCTCCGACGCCGAGCTGCGGGCCCTCACCGATGAGTACAAGCAGCGGTACGCCGACGGCGAGAGCCTCGACGACCTGCTTCCCGAGGCGTTCGCCACCGTCCGCGAGGCCGCCAAGCGCGTCCTCGGCCAGCGTCACTACGACGTGCAGATGATGGGTGGCGCCGCGCTCCACCTCGGCTATGTCGCCGAGATGAAGACCGGTGAGGGCAAGACCCTGGTCGGCACGCTGCCCGCGTATCTGAACGCTCTTTCCGGGAAGGGCGTCCACCTCATCACGGTCAACGACTACCTGGCCGAGCGCGACTCCGAGATGATGGGCCGCGTCCACAAGTTCCTGGGCCTGGACGTCGGCTGCATCCTCGCCAACATGACGCCGGCCCAGCGCCGCGAGCAGTACGCGTGCGACATCACGTACGGCACGAACAACGAGTTCGGCTTCGACTACCTGCGCGACAACATGGCCTGGTCCCAGGACGAGCTCGTCCAGCGCGGCCACAACTTCGCCATCGTCGACGAGGTCGACTCCATCCTCGTCGACGAGGCGCGCACGCCGCTGATCATCTCGGGCCCCGCCGACCAGGCCACCAAGTGGTACGGCGACTTCGCCAAGTTGGTCACGCGTCTCAAGAGGGGCGAGCCGGGCAACCCGCTCAAGGGCATCGAGGAGACCGGCGACTACGAGGTCGACGAGAAGAAGCGCACCGTCGCCATCCACGAGCCCGGTGTCTCCAAGGTCGAGGACTGGCTGGGCATCGACAACCTGTACGAGTCGGTGAACACCCCGCTGGTGGGCTACCTGAACAACGCCATCAAGGCCAAGGAGCTCTTCAAGAAGGACAAGGACTACGTCGTCATCGACGGCGAAGTCATGATCGTCGACGAGCACACCGGCCGTATCCTCGCCGGCCGCCGCTACAACGAGGGCATGCACCAGGCGATCGAGGCGAAGGAAGGGGTGGACATCAAGGACGAGAACCAGACCCTCGCCACGATCACCCTGCAGAACTTCTTCCGCCTCTACGACAAGCTCTCCGGCATGACCGGTACGGCGATGACCGAGGCCGCCGAGTTCCACCAGATCTACAAGCTCGGCGTCGTCCCGATCCCGACGAACAGGCCGATGGTCCGCAAGGACCAGTCCGACCTGATCTACCGCACCGAGGTGGCCAAGTTCGACGCGGTGGTCGACGACATCGCCGAGAAGCACGAGAAGGGCCAGCCGATCCTCGTCGGTACGACGTCGGTCGAGAAGTCCGAGTACCTCTCGCAGCAGCTCAGCAAGCGGGGCATCCAGCACGAGGTGCTGAACGCCAAGCAGCACGACCGTGAGGCGCCGATCATCGCCCAGGCCGGCCGCAAGGGCGCCGTGACCGTCGCCACGAACATGGCCGGACGCGGCACGGACATCAAGCTCGGCGGCAACCCCGACGACCTCGCCGAGGCCGAGCTGCGCCAGCGCGGCCTCGACCCCGAGGAGCACATCGAGGAGTGGGCCGCCGCGCTGCCCGCCGCCCTGGAGCGGGCCGAGAAGGCCGTGAAGGCGGAGTTCGAGGAGGTCAAGGACCTCGGCGGGCTGTACGTGCTGGGCACCGAGCGGCACGAGTCGCGTCGTATCGACAACCAGCTGCGCGGTCGTTCCGGCCGTCAGGGCGACCCCGGCGAGTCCCGCTTCTACCTCTCCCTCGGCGACGACCTGATGCGTCTGTTCAAGGCCCAGATGGTCGAGCGCGTCATGTCGATGGCGAACGTCCCCGACGACGTGCCGATCGAGAACAAGATGGTCACCCGCGCCATCGCCTCCGCCCAGTCGCAGGTGGAGCAGCAGAACTTCGAGACCCGCAAGAACGTCCTGAAGTACGACGAGGTCCTCAACCGCCAGCGCGAGGTCATCTACGGCGAGCGCCGCCGCGTCCTGGAGGGCGAGGACCTGCAGGAGCAGATCCAGCACTTCATGGACGACACGATCGACGCGTACATCGCGGCCGAGACCGCCGAGGGCTTCGCCGAGGAGTGGGACCTGGACCGGCTGTGGGGCGCCTTCAGGCAGCTCTACCCGGTGAAGGTCACCGTCGATGAGCTGGAGGACGCGGCCGGCGACCGGGCCGGCCTCACCGCCGAGTTCATCTCCGAGTCCATCAAGGACGACATCCACGAGCAGTACGCGGCCCGCGAGGAGCAGCTCGGCTCCGAGATCATGCGTGAGCTGGAGCGCCGGGTCGTGCTGTCGGTCCTCGACCGCAAGTGGCGCGAGCACCTCTACGAGATGGACTACCTCCAGGAGGGCATCGGCCTGCGGGCCATGGCGCAGAAGGACCCGCTGGTCGAGTACCAGCGCGAGGGCTTCGACATGTTCAACGCCATGATGGACGGCATCAAGGAGGAGTCCGTCGGCTACCTGTTCAACCTGGAGGTCCAGGTCGAGCAGCAGGTCGAGGAGGTCCCGGTCCAGGATGCCGCGCCGTCGCTGCGGAAGGAGGACGCCGTCCCCGCGGGCGCGCGTCCCGAGATCCGCGCCAAGGGGCTCGAAGCGCCGCAGCGGCCGGACCGGCTGCACTTCTCCGCGCCCACGGTGGACGGCGAGGGCGGCATCGTCGAGGGCGACTTCGTCGACGACGAGCCGGTTCGCTCCGAGGCGGACGGCCTCACGCGCGCCGAGCGCCGCAAGCAGCAGCAGAAGGGCGGGCGGCGCCGCAAGAAGTAGGCGCCGTCGGCAGTCCCCCGTCGGCAGCAGGCGCCGGCACGCACGACTGTGCGCGGTGGGCGCCGCGCGAGGCAGGCACGCACCACCGTGCGCGGTGGGCGCCGCGCGAGGCGGCGGTCGAGTCGCTGCGGGCGGGCGGGAGTGGTCATCGAGGGCCGGGCACCTTTCGGGGTGTCCGGCCCTCGGCCGTTGTGCGGCGGTCCCCGGCCGTTGTGCCCGGCCCTCAGTCGTCGTGCGGCCTCAGTCGTCGTCCGGGCGGGGCATGCGGGGGCCGCCCAGTTCCACGGCCGTGCAGCGCCAGCGCAGGTCGGGGCCCCGTTCCAGGCGGAAGGCCATGGCGCGCAGCCGCTCGCCCGCGCCGATCCGTGCGAAGACCTCGACGGCACCGGCACGCGGGACGTAGTACCCGATGTCGCGGACGACGGGACGCGCCCCGCGGGTGCGCAGCGGGTTGTGCTCGGCCAGCCATGCCAGCTCGTCGTAGGCGCGGCCCGCGGTGTGGCGCAGCATGGAGTGGACGGGGCGGCAGCCGCTCAGCACGGCGAGGAGGCGCTCGGCGAAGACGTCCGTCGGGCGGGACCGGGGAGCGGAGGCAGGCGTCATTCCCGGGGAGCCGGTGCGCCCCGGGAAGACCGGCGCCGTCGTGGGCGGGACCGCTGTCGTGGGGGCCGCCGGCGTCGGGTCCGTCGGCGTCGCGACCGTGCGGACGGGGGCCGGGGACTGCGGGCGGTTGCCCCTGGGCTGGGAGCGCGGTGCGCCGCCGCCCGGGGCACGGGGCGGGGTGCCGCCCGGCCGGCGCGTGTCGTGGCGGACCGGCGGGCGGCCGCCCGGACTGCGCCCTGCCCTGGTCATCACCTTGTTCATGCGCCGTCCCCGTTCCTGTTCATGTGCCGTCCCCGTGTGCCGGAGCCCGGATGAATACCGGGCAGTAACTTGCTGGTGGGGATCTTGTACGGGGCGGTACGGGACGGCGGCAAGGACGATGGCGCGCGTCGGAGCGGGCAGGCGGGTTCACCTATCAGTGTGAGCGGCCGGGCGCCGGGGCAAGGCGCGGCAGGGGTGGACCGGGTGAAATCCGGGACCGGGGTGGACGTCGGGCGGCGTACGGGCCGGGACCCGAAAGGGGACGCCCGCACGTATCCTGAAGGCCCTCCCGAAGGTGCGGGAAACCGCTCTCGCCGGGGGCCCTCCGACTACGAAAGCGGCCAGCCATGCGCGTCTACGTCCCCCTGACCCTCTCCGGTCTCGCCGAGGCGTACAAGACGGGAGAGCTGGGGGCGGGACCGCTGGTCGCGTACGCCGTCACGCCCGCGTTGCGCGAGTGGTACGTCTCGGACGACATGGAGGAGCTGGAGTACGCGGCGCTGAACCGGGCCGCGCTCGCCTCCCTGCGCCTGATCGCGGTCGACCCGGCCGCTCCCCGCCGGCGGGTCGTCGTCGCGGTCGACGTGGCCGACGGTGCCGCGCAGGCCGACCCCGACCGGGGGCTCGACGCGTCGGCGCTCGGCGAGGTCCGGGTCGCGGGACCCGTCCGGCTCGCCGACGCGGCCGCCGTGCACGTCGACTCGGACGAGGCGCAGGCGGACGTCGTCGCCGCCGCCGAGGCGCTGGGCGCGGCGGATCTCGGGGACGACGACGCCCGGTTCACCGTCGACGGCGCCGAGGACCACGAGCTGCTCTGGTACGCGACACAGGAGATCCCCGGCCTGGTCGGACTCGGCGACTGACGAGTCCGCGGGCGGAGTCGGACCGCGCGCGGTCGGCTGTCGCTGGGGCCGGGTATTTTCTGTCCATGGGGAAGCACGAAACAGCGCACATCGTGTGGGACTGGAACGGGACGCTGTTCCACGACAACGCCGCGATCATCGCAGCGACGAACGCCGCGTTCGCCGAGCTGGGGATTCCGCCGATCACCATCGAGGACTACCGGTCGCTGTACTGCGTACCGGTGCCGAAGTTCTACGAGCGGCTGATGGGCCGGCTGCCGACCGACGCCGAGTGGCTCGTCATGGACGAGGTCTTCCACCGGTACTACGCGGAGCACCGGACGGCGTGCGCGCTCACCGAAGGGGTGCCGGACCTGCTCGCGGGCTGGCGGTCCACGGGCCGCAGCCAGTCCATCCTCAGCATGTACGGGCACGAGGAGCTGGTCCCGCTGGTGCGCGGCTTCGGCATCGAGCCGCACTTCCTCCGGGTCGACGGGCGGACCGGGCCGTCCGGCGGCAGCAAGGCCGAACACATGGTGCGGCACATCGGGGCGCTCGCGGGGGTGGACCCCGCGCGCACGGTGGTGATCGGGGACGCCGCCGACGACGCGGTCGCCGCCCTGCACGTCGGAGCGAAGGCGGTCCTCTACACCGGCGGTTCCCACAGCCGGGCCAGCCTCGAAGTGGTGGGCGTGCCGGTGGTGGACACGCTGGCGGAGGCGGTCGAGGAGGCCCAGCGGCTGGCGGCCTGATGTGCGCTGACATCGTGGCGACCCCGCAGTGCGAGGGCCGCGACGGGTGCCCGCGCCCGTGGCCGGCCCCGCACCGACGCGGGCGCCCGCCGCCCTCCCGCGGACATGCTCTCCCTCCCGGGGTCCGTACCCGCCCCCTCCGCGGACCGCATCCGTCCCTCCCGGGGTCCGTACCCGCCCCCTCCGCGGACCGCATCCGTCCCTCCCGGGGTCCGCATCCGCCCCCCCCGGAGGCCTGGACCCGCCCGCCCCGCGGTCCGCATGCGCACATCCACGACTTTCGTCCCTGTGCAGAGTGTCAAAGTTCGACCCCTGCTTTTGTACACATACGGCTCATGACTAAGCCCCGGGGCGGGGCGATAGCCTGGTGGCGTGATCAGCGCGATATCTCGCGGGGGCGTCGTCGCCCCTGCCCTGCGCCCGGAGAGCACGGACGACATCCGTGTCCGGGCGGCGCTCGCTGGTCCTCGCGGGCGGGTCGGGCGGGCCCCGGCGGCACCGACAGCCGGAACGCCGATGGCGCCCAGCGCCTCCCGTGCCCTCGGTACCCGTGGTGTACCGGCGCTGCCGAGAGCAGCGTCACAGTCGGCGGGGGCGCCGAAATTGGACGATAACCCCTCGCCCGTGTCTTCATGCGGCATAGCGTCGGAACAGACCGGACACCCCGCGTCTCGGCGTCACGTCATAGAAGAAACCGAACTTCCTTCAACGTCACGCAACGGCGCGCGACAGGAGCCAGAGGACAATGCAGACCAAGCTGGACGAAGCAAAGGCCGAGCTGCTCGAACGGGCCGCCCGGGTAGCTGAGAACAGCCCGGTCGGGGGGCACCTACCGACCGGGACGACGGGCGAGGGCACCCCCGACCGGGACACCGTGCTCGCGTTCCTCCAGCGCTACTACCTGCACACCGCCCCGGAGGACCTCACCGACCGCGACCCGGTCGACATCTTCGGAGCCGCCTTCTCGCACTACCGGCTGGCGGAGAACCGCCCGCAGGGCACGGCCAACGTACGGGTCCACACGCCGACCGTGGAGGAGAACGGCTGGACCTGCACCCATTCGGTCGTCGAGGTCGTCACCGACGACATGCCCTTCCTCGTCGACTCCGTGACCAACGAGCTGTCGCGGCAGGGACGCGGTATCCACGTCGTCATCCACCCGCAGTTCGTCGTACGGCGTGATCTGACCGGCAGGCTGATCGAGGTGCTGCCGGACCGGCCGGGCGCCGAGCTCCCCCACGACGCGTTCGTCGAGTCCTGGATCCACGTCGAGATCGACCGCGAGACCGACCGTGCCGACCTGAAGCAGATCACCGCCGACCTGCTGCGCGTCCTGTCCGACGTGCGCGAGTCGGTCGAGGACTGGGAGAAGATGCGCGACTCGGCGCTGCGCATCGCCGACGAGCTGCCCAGGGAGCCGACCGCCGACGACCTGCGCGACCAGGAGGTGGAGGAGGCCCGGGAGCTGCTGCGCTGGCTCGCCGACGACCACTTCACCTTCCTCGGCTACCGCGAGTACCAGCTGCGGGACGACGACTCCCTGGCCGCCGTGCCCGGCACCGGCCTCGGCATCCTGCGCTCCGACCCGCAGCACGGCGACGACGAGAGCCACCCCGTCAGCCCGTCCTTCGAGCGGCTGCCCGCCGACGCCCGCGCCAAGGCACGCGAGCACAAGCTCCTCGTGCTGACCAAGGCCAACAGCCGGGCCACCGTGCACCGGCCCTCGTACCTCGACTACGTCGGCGTCAAGAAGTTCGACGCGAACGGGAACGTCGTCGGTGAGCGCCGCTTCCTCGGCCTCTTCTCCTCCGCCGCGTACACCGAGTCCGTGCGCCGGGTGCCCGTCATCCGCCGCAAGGTCGAAGAGGTCCTCAGGGGCGCCGGCTTCTCGCCCAACAGCCACGACGGACGCGACCTGCTCCAGATCCTGGAGACGTACCCGCGCGACGAGCTGTTCCAGACCCCGGTCGACGAGCTGCGGGCCATCGCCACCAGCGTCCTCTACCTCCAGGAGCGGCGCCGGCTGCGGCTCTACCTGCGCCAGGACGAGTACGGCCGCTACTACTCCGCGCTCGTCTACCTGCCGCGCGACCGCTACACCACCGGCGTCCGGCTGCGGATCATCGACATCCTCAAGGAGGAACTCGGCGGCATCAGCGTCGACTTCACCGCCTGGAACACCGAGTCGATCCTCTCCCGGCTGCACTTCGTGGTCCGGGTCCCGCAGGGCACCGAGCTGCCGCAGCTGTCCGACAGCGACAAGGAGCGCATCGAGGCGCGGCTCGTCGACGCCGCCCGCTCCTGGGCCGACGGCTTCGCGGAGGCGCTGACCGCCGAGTGCGGCGAGGAGCGCGCCGCCGAACTGCTGCGCCGGTACGGCAACGCCTTCCCCGAGGGCTACAAGGCCGACCACACCCCGCGCGCCGCCGTCGCCGACCTGGTCCACCTCCAGCAGCTCACCCGTGAGCAGCGCGACCAGCCCAAGGACTTCGCGCTCAGCCTGTACGAGCCGGTGGGCGCCGCCCCCGGCGAGCGCCGCTTCAAGATCTACCGCACCGGCGAGCAGGTCTCGCTCTCCGCCGTGCTCCCGGCGCTGAACCGCATGGGCGTCGAGGTCACCGACGAGCGCCCCTACGAGCTGCGCTGCTCGGACCGCACGACCGCGTGGATCTACGACTTCGGACTGCGCCTGCCCAAGTCGCAGAGCGGCAGCGGGGACTATCTCGGTGACGACGGCCGCGAGCGGTTCCAGGAGGCCTTCGCCGCCACCTGGACCGGCCAGGCCGAGAACGACGGGTTCAACGCCCTCGTGCTGAGCGCCGGGCTCAACTGGCGTCAGGCGATGGTGCTGCGCGCCTACGCCAAGTACCTGCGCCAGGCCGGCTCCACGTTCAGCCAGGACTACATGGAGGACACCCTCCGCAACAACGTCCACACCACCCGGCTGCTCGTCTCCCTCTTCGAGGCGCGCATGTCGCCGGAGCGGCAGCGGGCCGGTGTCGAGCTGACCGACGCGCTGATGGAGGAGCTGGACGCCGCCCTCGACCAGGTCGCCTCGCTCGACGAGGACCGGATCCTGCGGTCCTTCCTGAACCTCATCAAGGCGACCCTGCGCACCAACTTCTTCCAGCGGACGGAGGAGGGCGAGCCGCACGGGTACGTCTCCATGAAGTTCGACCCGCAGGCCATCCCGGACCTCCCGGCGCCGCGCCCGGCGTACGAGATCTGGGTGTACTCGCCGCGCGTCGAGGGTGTGCACCTCAGGTTCGGCAAGGTCGCGCGCGGCGGTCTGCGCTGGTCCGACCGGCGTGAGGACTTCCGTACCGAGATCCTCGGCCTGGTCAAGGCGCAGATGGTGAAGAACACCGTCATCGTGCCCGTCGGCGCCAAGGGCGGCTTCGTCGCCAAGCAGCTGCCGGACCCGGCCGTGGACCGCGACGCCTGGATGGCCGAGGGCGTCCGCAGCTACCGGACCTTCATCTCGGCGCTGCTCGACATCACCGACAACATGGTCGGCGGCGAGGTCGTGCCCCCGGCCGACGTGGTCCGGCACGACGGTGAGGACACCTACCTCGTCGTCGCCGCCGACAAGGGCACCGCCACCTTCTCGGACATCGCCAACGAGGTCGCCGAGGCGTACGACTTCTGGCTGGGCGACGCCTTCGCCTCCGGCGGCTCCGCCGGGTACGACCACAAGAAGATGGGCATCACCGCCCGCGGCGCCTGGGAGTCCGTGAAACGGCACTTCCGGGAGCTGCGGCACGACACGCAGACCGAGGACTTCACGGCGGTCGGTGTCGGCGACATGTCGGGCGACGTGTTCGGCAACGGCATGCTGCTGTCCGAGCACATCTGCCTCGTCGCGGCCTTCGACCACCGGCACATCTTCATCGACCCCAAGCCGGACGCCGCCACGTCCTACGCGGAGCGCCGCCGCCTCTTCGAGCTGCCGCGCTCCAGCTGGGCCGACTACGACAGCGAGCTGATCTCGGCCGGCGGCGGCGTCTTCCCGCGCACCGCCAAGGCCATCCCGGTCAACGCGCACATCCGCGAGGCCCTCGGCATCGAGGCCGGCGTCACCAAGATGACCCCGGCCGACCTGATGAAGGCGATCCTCACGGCGCCGGTCGACCTGCTGTGGAACGGCGGCATCGGCACGTACGTGAAGTCCTCCGCCGAGTCGCACGCCGACGTCGGCGACAAGGCCAACGACGCCATCCGCGTCGACGGCGCCGACCTGCGGGTCAAGGTCGTCGGTGAGGGCGGCAACCTCGGCCTGACCCAGCTCGGCCGGATCGAGTTCGCGCAGTCCGGCGGCAGGATCAACACCGACGCCATCGACAACAGCGCGGGCGTGGACACCTCCGACCACGAGGTGAACATCAAGATCCTGCTCAACGCGGTGGTGGCGAACGGCGACCTGACCGTCAAGCAGCGCAACAAGCTGCTCGCCGAGATGACCGACGAGGTCGGCCACCTGGTCCTGCGCAACAACTACGCGCAGAACACGGCCATCTCCAACGCGCTCGCCCAGTCCGGCAGCATGCTCCACGCCCAGCAGCGGTTCATCCGCCACCTGGTGCGCGAGGGCCATCTGAACCGGGCCCTGGAGTTCCTGCCCACCGACCGGCAGATCCGCGAGCGCCTCAACAGCGCGCAGGGGCTCACCGGTCCCGAGACGGCCGTCCTCCTCGCGTACACGAAGATCACCGTGTCCGACGAGCTGCTCGCCACCTCGCTGCCCGACGACCCGTATCTGCAGAAGCTGGCGCACGCGTACTTCCCGACGGCGCTGCGCGAGCGGTTCCGCGAGCAGATCGACGCGCACGCGCTGCGCCGCGAGATCGTCACGACGGTGCTGGTCAACGACACCGTCAACACCGGCGGCACCAGCTTCCTGCACCGGTTGCGCGAGGAGACGGGCGCCTCCCTGGAGGAGATCGTCCGGGCGCAGACCGCGGCGCGTGCCATCTTCGACTCGAGCGCGGTGTGGGACGCGGTCGAGGCGCTCGACAACGTGGTGGACGCGGACGTGCAGACCCGTATCCGCCTGCACTCCCGCCGGCTCGTCGAGCGAGGCACCCGCTGGCTGCTCAACAACCGTCCGCAGCCGTTGCAGCTCGCCGAGACGATCTCCTTCTTCAGCGAGGGCGTCCAGCAGGTCTGGGGCGAGCTGCCGAAGCTGGTGCGCGGCGCCGACCTCGAGTGGTACCAGCAGATCTACGACGAGCTGTCGGGCGCCGGTGTCCCGGACGGGCTCGCCTCGCGGGTGGCCGGGTTCTCCTCGGCCTTCCCGACGCTGGACATCGTCGCGGTGGCCGACCGCACGGGCAAGGACCCGATGGCCGTCGCCGAGGTGTACTACGACCTCGCCGACCGGCTGAGCATCACCCAGCTCATGGACCGCATCATCGAGCTCCCGCGCGCGGACCGCTGGCAGTCCATGGCCCGCGCCTCCATCCGCGAGGACCTGTACGCGGCCCACGCGGCGCTCACCGCGGACGTCCTCGCCGTCGGCAACGGCACGTCGACTCCTGAGCAGCGCTTCAAGGCGTGGGAGGAGAAGAACGCCGCGATCCTCGGCCGGGCCCGCACGACCCTGGAGGAGATCCGGGGCTCGGACTCCTTCGACCTGGCGAACCTGTCGGTGGCGATGCGGACGATGAGGACGCTGCTGCGCACGCACCTGTAGTCCCTGCGCACCTGGTTCATGCGCACGTGATCCCTGCGTACGTCGAAGGGGGCGCCCCGGGCCGGCCGGTCCGGGGCGCCCCCTTTCGGCTGCCCCGGTCCCGGTGCCCGGCCCGGGCGGCGCGCCACCGGCCCAGTTCGCCGGGCCATTGTCGGCGGGACTATTTAGGATCAATGGGATGAACAGGGATCAGCTCCGTGCGCCCGCCATGTCCGTGATCGTGATCGTCTACAACGACGCGGCCAGACTGCCCACGGCCGTACGTTCCGTCCTGGACCAGACCCTGCGCGACATCGAGATCGTCATCGTCGACGACCGGAGCACGGACGGTTCGTACGAGGTGGCGCGGGAGATGGCCGCCGGGGACCCCGAGCGCATCCGCGTCCTCCGGCTGCCGGAGAACAGCGGCGGCTGCGGCGCCCCGCGCAACCGCGGCATCGAGGAGGCGCGTGGCGAGCACGTCGTCTTCCTCGACAGCGACGACGTGCTGGAGCGCAACGCCTGCCGCAACCTGCTGGAGGCGGCCGAGACCACCGGCGCCGACCTCGTCTGCGGCCTCTGCGTGCGCGTGCACGTCGACTCGCGCACGGGCAAGGAGGCCAAGTGGTACCCCTGGCTGTACGAGCGCACCCGCACCCTGGAGTCGATCTCCGAGCTGCCCGACCTGCTGGTCTACGACACCCTCTCGACGAACAAGTGCTACCGGCGGCGGTTCCTGCTCGACGAGGGGCTCCGCTTCCCGGTCGGGATCCACTACGAGGACCTGCTCTTCTCCGCCCAGGCGTACGTCGCCGCCCGCCGCATCACCCTCATCCCCGACCGGGTCTACGACTGGAACGTCACGGAGAAGCCGGCCCCGACCGGCGTGAAGTCGATCAGCAACCGGCGCCACGAGATCGCCAACTTCGCCCACCGCATGGAGATCCACCGCCGCGTCGACCGGCTCCTCGCGGACAGCGGCCTGCTGGAGCTGAAGTTCCACAAGGACGTCAAGTTCCTCAAGCACGACCTCGTGCTGCACCTGCGTGACCTGCCCTTGCGGGACGCCGCCTACCGGCAGGAGTTCGCCGCGATCGCCCGGCAGTACCTGGAGTCCATCGACCGCGCCGCCTTCGACCGGACCGAGCCCGTCCACGCCATCTGCGCCTACCTCCTCCGGATGAGCGACTGGGACAACCTGCTGCCCGCCGTGGACACGCTCACCAACCGCGACAAGATCTCCTCCTCGCTCGTGGAGCGCGACGGGCGCGTGTACTGGTGCGCCGAGCACCTCGACGACGACTTCGGCCGGCACGTCCTGGACGTCACCGAACTCGGCTGCCACGCCCGGCCCGTCGAGCGGATGTTCCTGCGCAACGCGCTGACCGGGTACGCGCGGTCCGGCCGCACCCTCCGGCTCGCCGGGCGGATCGTCAACCCCCTCGGCGTCGTCCCGCCCGGCGCCCGGCTCGCCGGGGAGCTGGAGTTCTACGCCCGCCGCAAGGGCGTCCGCCTGCGCACCCACCGCTTCCCGGTGACGACCCTGCGGCACGAGGGCGGCTCCCTCGCCTGGGAGACCACGGCCGACCTCGGTGCCGTCCGGCCCCTCGGCATCGTGGACGCCGTCTGGGACGTCCGGCTCCACCTCGACGTGGACGGGGCGCGCACCTCGACCCGGCTCACGGCGGCCGACGTGGACCTGGGCTCCGGGGCGCTGCCCGTGCGGCCCCGCCTCACCCGGCTGGTCGCCGACCGCATCGAACCGGTGGTCTCCGCCCGCGGTCACCTCGCCTTCCGGCTCGTGCCGGACAAGAAGGCCGCCGCACTCGTCCTGCGGGGCGTGCACGGACCGGCCGGCCGGCTCGCCAAGTCCGGGTACCGCAGAGCCAGGTCACTCCGGAAGAAGCTCGCCTCGGGCGACACCAAGCTCCGGATCTACCACGAGGTGTTCAGCCGCCTGCCCGTCAGGAAGGGCCTCGTCGTCTTCGAGAGCCACCTGGGCCGCCAGTACAGCGACAGCCCCCGGGCCGTCTACGAGGAGATGCGCCGCCAGGGCCTGCGGTTCGAGGCGGTGTGGTCGTACGCGGGCCGCCCGGACGGTTTCCCCGCCGACGCCACCCTGCTGCGCCGCTGGTCGCTGCCCTACCTCCGGGCCCTCGCACAGGCCGAGTTCTGGATCGACAACCAGAGCTACCCGCTGAAGCTCACCAAGCGGCCGGGCACCACGTACCTCCAGACCTGGCACGGCTCGGCGCTCAAGCGGATGGGGTTCGACGACGCCGAGTGGAAGCTCAGGTCCCGTGCCGAGCAGGAGGCGCAGCAGCGCACCCTGGACCGCTTCGACCGGTTCCTGATCCGCTCCGAGCACGACGTGCGCACCCTCGCGCGCGCCTTCCGGCTCCAGGAGAAGACGCTGCTGCGGGTCGGCTACCCGCGCAACGACGCGCTCGTGCACGCCAGACAGCGTGAGGAGGCGTCCGGCGGGGTGCGTGAACGCGGCCCGCTCGCCGCCGAGCTGGGCATCCCGGACGACCGGACGGTGCTGCTCTACGCCCCGACGTTCCGCAGGCGCGGTGGCGGGCGGCAGCGGTTCGAGCTGCCCTTCGACGTGGAGCGCTTCGCCGACACGTTCGGCGACCGTTACGTCCTCCTCGTCCGCTCGCACTACCTCAACCACGTGGTGCTCCCGCCGTCCGTGCGGGGCCGGGTCGTCGACGTCACGGCGCACCACGACATGACGCCGCTGCTGGCGCTCGCCGACGCCCTGATCACCGACTACTCGTCCGTGATGTTCGACTACGCCCTCCTCGACCGGCCCATGTTCTTCCTCGTCCACGACTACGAGGAGTACGTGCACGAGGGCCGCGGCACCTACTTCGACCTGCTGGAGCGGGCGCCGGGTCCCGTCGTGCGCACCGAGGACGAACTGCACGCCGCCCTCGGTTCGCTGGACGAGCAGGTCGTGAAGTACGCGGCCGCGCGGGAGCGGTTCGTCGCCGCCTTCGGCGAGTACGACCGGGGGACCGCCGCGCGCAGCGTCGTCGACCAGTTCTTCTCCGGGTGGCGGCGCGCCTGACCGTGCGCATCCGCGCTGCTGCCCCGCGGGCCGCTACTTCGCGGTGAACTTCTCGTACTCCCCGAGCACCTCCGCCGTGGGCCCGTCCATCCGCAGCTCGCCGCGTTCCAGCCAGAGCACGCGGTCGCAGGTGTCGCGGATCGACTTGTTGTTGTGGCTGACCAGGAACACCGTGCCCGCGTGCTTGCGCAGCTCGCGGATGCGCGCCTCGGAGCGCTTCTGGAAGGAGCGGTCACCCGTCGCCAGCGCCTCGTCGATCATCAGGACGTCGTGGTCCTTGGCGGCCGCGATGGAGAAGCGCAGCCGTGCCGCCATGCCGGAGGAGTAGGTGCGCATCGGGAGGGTGATGAAGTCGCCCTTCTCGTTGATGCCGGAGAAGTCGACGATCTGCTGGTACCGCTCCCGCACCTGCTCCCTGGACATGCCCATCGCGAGGCCGCCGAGGAACACGTTCCGCTCGCCGGTGAGGTCGTTCATCAGGGCCGCGTTGACGCCGAGGAGGGACGGCTGGCCGTCGGTGTAGATCCTGCCGTTCTCCACCGGGAGCAGGCCCGCGACGGCCTTGAGCAGCGTGGACTTGCCGGAGCCGTTGGTGCCGATCAGACCGATGGCCTCGCCGCGGTACGCGGTGAAGGAGACGTTCCTGACGGCGTGCACCCTGCGGACGCCCGCCGCCTGCTCGCTCTTCCCGCGTCGCAGCATCCGGTTGAGCGCGGCGGTGGCGGTGCCGCGGCCGGCGCCCGTGCCGTTGACCCGGTAGACGATGTCGACGCCGTCGGCGATGACGGTGGGGACGGGGGCGGCGTCGCTCGTGGTGGCTCCGGCCCCGTGCGGGAGTCCGGCTTCCTTCGTCGCAATGTCAGCCACGGCCGTAGGTCTCCTCAGCCTTCCAGAAGTAGATGAAGCCGCCGACACCGGCGACCAGCGCCCAGCCCGCCGCCAGCGCCCACACGTGGGCCGGTAGCTGGCTCCCGTGGAAGCTGTCGATCAGCGCGAACCGCATGAGGTCGATGTACACGGCGGCCGGGTTGCACTGCAGGGCGACCAGCACCGCGTGCGGGACGTCCCGGTCGTGCAGCATCCGGTCGATGCTCCACATGACACCGGAGACGTACATCCAGGTGCGCAGCAGGAACGGCATCAGCTGCGCGATGTCGGGCGTCTTCGCGCCCATCCGGGCGACGGTCATCGCCACGCCCGCGTTGAAGACGAACTGCAGCGCGAGCGCCGGCACGACGAGCAGCCAGGAGGCCCGGACCGGCACCCCGAAGCCGAGCAGGATCACCAGCAGGGCGGCCATCGAGAACAGCAGCTGCTGGAGCTGTTGCAGGCAGTACGACACCGGCAGGGCGGCCCGCGGGAAGTGCAGGGCCCGCACGAGCCCGAGGCTGCCGGAGATCGCGCGGGTGCCCGCCATGATCGAGCTCTGCGTGAACGTCCACACGAAGACGCCGGTCACCAGGAACGGGACGAAGTCCGGCACGCCGTGCTTGGTGCCCATCAGGATGCCGAAGATGAAGTAGTACACCGCCGCGTTCAGCAGCGGGGTCGCCACCTGCCAGACCTGGCCGAGCTTCGCCTGGCTGTACTGGGCGGTGAGCTTGGCGGTGGCGAAGGCGGTGATGAAGTGCCGCCGCTCCCACAGCCGGCGCACGTACGCGGGCAGCGTGGGGCGGGCGCCGCTGACGGTGAGGCCGTGACGCGCGGCGAGTTGCGCCGGGGTCTCGGCCGCCGGGGTGGTCACGGTCGCGGGGGGCGGTGTGTGGAGGACCTGGCTCACATCCGCTGCTTTCGCTCGGGGAGGGGTACGCAAAGGCCCCCGTCACCGGCGCTTTGCCGTCTGTTCACGTCGGGACGGGACCGTATCGTCGCAACGCGAGCGTAGAGTGATTCGACGTCGGAACGCAACCGTTTCGTCGTCGCGGCCTATGCTGGTCGGCATGACGACGAACGCCGACTCGACCGGACCGGGCACGGACACGGCGCCGCGCCGCAGGCCCCCCGCCGGGGCCGCCGTGCTCCGCGAGGACGTCACCGAGGCCATCCGCTCCGCCGTCTTCGAGGAACTCGCCGCCGTCGGCTACGCCCGGATGTCCATCGAGGGCATCGCCCGGCGCGCGGGCGTCGGCAAGACGGCCGTGTACCGGCGCTGGCGCTCCAAGCTCCACCTCGTGCTCGACCTGGTCTCGGCGGTCGCGGTCCAGGGCCTGCCCGCCCCCGACACGGGCACCCTCGAAGGCGACCTGCGCCTGCTGTACGAGGTCACCTCCCGCGCGCTGCGCCACCCCGTCGCCGGCCAGATCATCCCCGACCTCCAGGCCGAGGCGGCCCGCAACCCCGACATCGCCGAGGCCATGCAGAAGGCGCTGCGCGAGGGGCAGCAGGGCGTCGCGAGCGGGATCGTGGCGGCGGCCGTCGCCCGCGGCGAGATCCGCGAGGACGCCGACGAGGACCTCGCGCTCGACCTCATGTCCGGCCCGCTCTACTGGCGCACGGTCGTGGTCCGCGACCCGAAACCGCCCAAGAACCACCTGGCCGGCCTGGCGAGGGCCACGGCGGCGGCGCTCCGGGCCCTGTGACGTCCGGGCCCGCCGGCCGGCGGACCGGTGCGGCCGGGTCCACTGCCCGCAGGACCCGACCGCGGGAGGAGCCGGGGGCTCAGCTGCGGGCGGCGGCGGGGTGCAGGTGGACCCAGCCGTCCCAGGCCGAGGTGATCATGTCCTGGACGTCGTACTTCGCCTTCCAGCCCAGCTCCGTGGCGATGCGGTCCGCGGAGGCGACGACCCGGGCCGGGTCGCCGGGGCGGCGCGGGGTGACCGTCGGGGGAGTGTCGTAGCCGGTGATCGCGTTGATGCGGTCGACCATCTCGCGCACCGAGACGCCTTCGCCCCGGCCGATGTTGAGGGTCAGGTCCCTGCCGGGTGACACCTCCAGCGCCCGGGCCGCGGCCACATGGGCCTCCGCGAGGTCCACCACGTGGATGTAGTCGCGCACGCACGTCCCGTCCGGGGTCGGGTAGTCGTCGCCGAAGATCCGCGGCGGCGCGTCGTCCGTCAGCCGTTCGAACACCATGGGGACGAGGTTGAAGACGCCGACGTCGGCCAGCTCGGGAGCCGCCGCTCCCGCCACGTTGAAGTAGCGCAGCGACGCCGTGGACAGCCCCGTGGCCCGGCCGGTAGCGCGGACCAGCCACTCGCCCGCCAGCTTCGTCTCGCCGTACGGGCTCATCGGCACGCACGGGGTCTCCTCCGTGACCAGGTCGACGCCCGGCATGCCGTACACCGCGGCGGAGGAGGAGAACACGAAGGAGGGGACCGCGGCGGCCGTGACCGTCTCCAGCAGCACCCGCAGCCCTTCGACGTTCTCCCGGTAGTAGTGCAGCGGAAGCTCAACCGACTCGCCGACCTGCTTCTTCGCCGCCAGATGGACGACGCCGGTGACCCGGTGCTCCGTGCAGGTCCGGGCCAGCAGCTCCCCGTCCAGGGTCGACCCCACGACCAGCGGGACGTCCGCGGGGACCCGGTCGGCGATGCCGGTCGACAGGTCGTCGTAGACCACGGCCCGTTCGCCCGCCTCGGTCATCGCACGCACCACGTGCGCCCCGATGTAACCGGCGCCGCCGGTGATCAGCCAGGTCATGTCGGTCGTCCCCTCGTCAGTGAGCTCCGGGTGAGTGAGTCCCCGGCCGGTGGTCGGCCGGTGGTCGGTCGCGTATCAGTGAAGCAGGCGCGCCAGCCTGCGGCGGACGACTGCCGCCGCGCCTCGCGGACCGGGCGCGAGCCGCACCGCGAGCGCGCCCGAGTGCGTGGCGTACGGCTGGACGAGCAGGACGCCGTGCCGGGCGCTCGGGACGGCCGAGCGGCGCAGCAGCCCCGGCCCCGCGACCGCGTGGGCGGTGGTGTCGCGGCTCGTGCCGTCGGCGAACCGCAGCCGCAGCCGCAGGTCCCAGGTGCCCGAGCCCAGCGCCGGCAGGTCCACCGCCGTCTCGGCGGACCAGGTGCCGGCGCCGGGGTCCGCCGTGAGGACGGCCGTGCGGCGCAGCCCCGCCCGCCCGTCCTCCCGGCGCACGAACTCGACGTCCACCGAGCAGGGGCCCGCCTCCGCCATCCGCCCGTACAGCTCGTGCAGGCGCAGCCGCAGGCGCGTGCCGCGCGCGCGGGGACGCAGCTCCGCGTCCACGGCGGCGGGAAGCAGCCGCACCGGCCGCTCCAGCAGGTGGTCCAGCTCCACCTGGGGAAGGTCCGCAGACCAGACGGGTGTGCCGTCGGCGGCGCGCGCGTACGGCGGGCACAGCCGCGCCGGGCGGGCCGCCAGCTCCTTCACGCGGGCCAGGTCGCGCGGTTCGGCGGCGGCCCGGACGACCCGGGCGATCACCCGGCCCGGTGCCTGCGCCTGCGCGAAGTCGGCCGCGTCGAAGGCCGCGAGGTACGCGCGCGTGCACTCCCACCACGCGCGCCGGTACTCGGGGGCGCGCAGCTCCAGTTCGCGCGCGTACATCCGCAGTTCGTGGTCGAGGAACTTGACGCGCACCGCCCGCGCGAGCCGCTTCTCGCCGGCGCCGAGGAGGATCTCGTACGCGGCGCGGTTCGCCTCCGTGCGCGCGTGCCAGTTGCCGATGCCGGCGCGGTCGAGAGAGATGGACAGGTGCGCGGCCGACCTGCGGACGTGCCACACGTACACCCGGTCGGGGACGAGCGCGACGCGCGGTGCGGCGGCCAGGACGCGCGCGGTGAACACGAAGTCCTCGTAGGTGCAGCGGCCGTCGGGGAAGCGGATGCCGTGCTCGCGCAGGAACCCGGTGCGATAGAGCTTGTTGACGCAGAGCGTGTCGTGGACGAGGCGGGGCCGCCGCGCGGGGCGGGCGACCACGGCCGGCTTCGCGTACAGCTCGGGCTGCCAGCGGGTCTCGCGGCCCGACGGCAGCTCGCGCCGCACGCACAGGCCCGCCGCGACCTCGGCGCCGTGCTCGGCGGCCGCCGTCAGCAGCGCGTCGGCCGCGCCGGGCGGCAGTACGTCGTCGCTGTCCAGGAACATCACGTACGGCGCCGTCGCCGCGTCGATCCCGTCGTTGCGGGGGGTGCCGCAGCCGCCGCTGTTGACGGCGCGGCGCAGCACCGTCAGCCGCGGCTCACCGGCGGCCAGGGCGTCGAGGAGCTCCGCGCTGCCGTCCGTGGAGCAGTCGTCGACGGCGATCACCTCGCGGACGGCCGGACCCTGGGCGAGGGCCGAGCGCACGGCGTCCGTCACGTGCGGGGCGTCGTCGTAGCCGATGACGACGACACAGACCTGTGCGGGATGAGGATGCATGGCAGTCCACGACCGGAACGGTAGGAGTTGGGGGCAATCTACCGGTTACAACTGTTCAGTGCCTTGTGCGAAAGACGAGCGGAACCTGCCGCAGGCTTCGCAGGGGCGTGTCGGACGTCGCGTGGTCCGGTACCGGGAGCCCGGACCGCCACAGACGCCGGAAGGACAGCCCCGCGGCGCCGGCCAGCAGTCCGTTGCGTACGACCATCAGCAGGCAGCCCGTCCAGGTGCTGTCGACGACCTCCCCGTACAGGCCGGGGTACGCGACCGAGCTGACGGCGGTCGCCGCCACGATCAGCGCGGCGACGGGCCGCTGGGTGGTGTGCCGGGCCGTCAGGCACACGGCGGACAGGCCGAGCAGCCACACCATGTACTGGGGGCTGATCACCCGGCTGGTGACCGTGAACAGCAGGACGGCACTGAGCGCGGCGTCGTACGGCGTCGACGGCGTCCAGCGCCGGGCCCGCACCCGCCACAGCAGCAGCAGGCCGAAGGCGGCCACCGTGAGCGCGAGCGAGGCGGCGGCGACCTGCGGCACGTACGGGCCGACGAACTCCATGGCGCCGTACCGGTACCGCACCCGCCCCGGCCAGCCGGCGTGGCGCGCGAGGCCCAGGGCCGTGCCGCCGAGCGACTCGATCTGCACCCCGCGGCCCCCCTGCTGGCGCAGGAAGTCGAAGGGGTGGTCGAACAGGGCGGTCAGCACGGCGAGCAGGGCGACCGCCGTGACGACGGCCGACGTCCACGCCTCCCGGGTCGTGCGGCCCCGCGGGAGACCGATGAGTGCCAGGGCCGGCCAGACCTTCACCAGGGCGCCCAGAGCGGCGAACGCGCCGCACACCCGCGTGGACCGCGACACCGTCAACAGGGAGATGACGGCGAACGCTGTGACCTGCACGTCGTAGCGGGCCAGCGGGATGTGCAGCAGCAGCGGCAGGCTCGCCGTCCACAGCCACGCGCCGGCCGTGCTGCGGCCCGGCCGGGTGCCCGCGCGCGCGAGAGCGGCCGTGATCACCGCGTCCGTGAGGAGCGTGAGGGTCACGAACGCCTGGAGGTATGTCAGCGCCGGCAGCAGCGCGGGCGACAGCAGTACCGGGCCCGCGCCGGGCGGGTACTGCCACAGGTGGTCGCCCGAGGGATACGAGCCGTGCGACAGGACGCCGTACCACCGGAAGTACAGGTGCTCCACCTCGCGTGAGACGCCGCCCCTGCCGAGCGGGGCGAGGTGGTCGTGGGCCAGCATCCACAGCATCAGGGCGCGGGCGGCCGACCAGGCGACGGCGAGCGGGACCAGGCGGCGGAGTTTCGTCGAGGCGCTCATCAGGACGGGATCGTAAGCCGCACGGATGGGGAATACCGTCTGATGCGCGGTCAATACGCACGGATGCTGAAGAACACCACGAACTCGGCCCTGCTGCCGCTCGCGCTCGGCCTGCCGGAGCGGAGGTTCCTAGAAGCAGCCCGGTGTCTCCCCGGGGGCCGGTACCGTCAGCGCCGCCTCGTCCAGCGCCGAGGTCAGCCGGTCCAGGCGGGAGCGCAGCTCGTTGATCTCGCCGAGCTCGAAGCCGGTCGCGGCGGCGATCCGGCGCGGCACGAGCAGGGCGCGCTCGCGCAGGGCCGTGCCCTCGGCGGTGAGGTGGACGTGCACCGACCGCTCGTCGCGGGCGCTGCGCTCACGCCGTACGAGACCGGCCGCCTCCAGCCGCTTGAGCAGCGGGGACAGCGTCCCGGAGTCGAGGCGCAGATGCTCGCCCACCTTCTTCACGGGCAGCTCGCCGTGCTCCCACAGCACCAGCATCACCAGGTACTGGGGGTAGGTGAGCCCGAGGTCCTTCAGGAGCACGCGGTAGACCCCGCCGAACGCGCGCGAGGCGGCGTTCAGGGAGAAGCAGATCTGCTGCTCGAGGCGGAGGAAGTCCCCGTCGGGCGATGTCTGGGGACCCGGGGCGGGCGTGGCGGTCATACCTCCAGGATAGCTCTTGTCCATCATTCAGTTGTGCACAACTGAATTGCGTGCTCTACTAGTGGCTGTGCGGCGGCCGGACCGGCCGCCCGTCACCACCACGATGTGAGAGGGACGGTCTTCCATGGACACGCTCTACACCGCTGTCGCCACCGCCACCCACGGCCGTGAGGGCCGCGCCGTCAGTTCCGACGGCCGCCTGGACCTCCAGCTGGCCATACCGGCGCAGATGGGCGGCAACGGCGAGGGCACCAACCCGGAGCAGCTCTTCGCGGCCGGTTACGCGGCCTGCTTCGCCAGCGCCCTCGGCCTCGTCGGCCGGCAGGCGAAGGTCGACGTCACGGACGCCGCGGTGACCGGCGAGGTCGGCATCGGCAAGCAGGGCGAGGGCTTCGGCCTGGCCGTCACGCTGCGCGTGGAGCTGCCCGATTCCGTGGACGCCGCGACGGGCCGCAAGCTCGTCGACCAGGCCCACCAGGTCTGCCCCTACTCCAACGCCACCCGCGGCAACATCCCGGTCGAGATCGTCGTCGAGTAACCGATCCGCGACACCGTGAGCGCCCGGGGCCCTCGGCCCCGGGCGCTCACGCGACCCGCGCCAGCACCTCGCCCGTCGTCCGGCTCCACGCCACCACCACCGCCTCCCGCGGCACCCGCTTCCAGCGGGTCAGCAGCAGCCAGCGCACGTGGTAGCGCCGCACGACGGCGGTGCGTTCGGCGCGCGTCGACGCCGGATCGAGGTAGGCGCGGACCGCCGCCAGCCGCCGCAGCCGGGCCCCCTCGTCGAGCGAGGCGTCGGGCCAGGCGGGCGCCGCGAGGTTCGGCCCGTACCCGGCGATGGAGTGGACGGCGTAGTACCCGTCGGTGATCACGACCTCGCCGGGCCCGATGTGCCGCGCTGCCCACTCGTACGTCGGCCAGTGCGGCGGCTGCGCGAAGCCGACCGGGTCGACCGAGCGCGGCACGACCGCCCCGGCCTGCACGGTGAGGAACCCCAGGCAGGCCCCGACGGCCGCCGTCCCGCCGAGCGCGCGCCGCCAGAACGGCCAGGGCCGCGGCGCCGCGAGCTCCACCGCCAGGGCGAACTGCGGCGGCACCAGCGTCAGCCCGAGGATCCTGCCGTACGTGTAGTGCCCGCTGACCCAGCCGTACGCCACGACCAGGCACTCCAGGACGAACATCAGCACCAGCGGATCCCGGCCGGACCGCCACCAGCGCCCACCGCCCCGCGCCCGCCGGCTCCGCACCCACAGCGCGGGCACCCCGATCAGCGCCAGCCAGAACTGGTCGGGCACCCCCCGGTACAGCCGCCGGTGCATCGCGTCCACGCTGGTGTCGCCGGCCAGCGCGAAGACGTCGAAGTACGGCCAGCACGCGGCGACCAGCACAGCCGCGCCGCCCGCCACGCCCCACCGGCCGACGACCGCCCCGCGCCATCCGCGCTGCCACGCCGCCACGAACGCCACCGCGCCGAGCACCGCCGCCACCGACGTGATCGGGTGGACGAGCAGGATCAGGCCGTACAGGACACCGACCCCGGCGTACCCGGAGAAGCTCCTGAGGCCGCTCGGCCCGACGTACCGGACCGGTCCGCCGAGGCCGGCCGCACGCGACCCCGTGAGCGCCCACGCCCAGAAGGCGAGACCGATGGCGAACGTCGACGGGTAGCCGAGGTTGCCCGTCATCGACATCAGCCCTAGGTAGCCGCTCCACCAGGCCCGCTCGGTGCCCCACAGCAGCACCATCGCGAGCAGGGCCGACACGGGCGCCCAGGGACGGCGCGGCGCCAGTACCCGCACGAAGCGCCCGATGCCGGTCAGCAGCACCAGCAGGTTGACCGGCGCGGACAGCCGCACGACCTCCCAGCCCGGGAACCCCGTCACCCGGGCGAAGGCCCCCTGCGCGACGGCGTACGGCGAGTAGTACGGGCTGCCCGCGCCCGGCAGGTCGGCCATCGGGTGCCGCGGGTGCAGCAGCTGCGCCCTGAGCCGCTCCACGACCGCCGCGTGCTGGCCGAAGTCGCAGCACATCGGGACCCGCCAGTACGCGAGCGACATCACCAGCCAGAACAGGCCGCCGACGACCTGGTACGGGGTCGGGCGCCAGGACGGGCCGCCGCGCAGCGCCGTGGCGCCGTGCGCGGCGCGCCGGACGAGAAGGCCGGCGCTCACCGGGCGGAAGGGGTCGGGCGGGGCGGAGCGGGCAGCGAGCGGGGCGGAGCGATTCGGGGCATTTGACGTACGTTCCCGCTGGCGTCAACGCCCTAGCGGGGAGTCACCTCATCGGGGGATGCGCTCTTTCCCTTTCCCGCCGCCCGCCCCGCCCTAATGGGACACGGACGCGTCCCTGCGCAGCGGTCCGGGCACCGTGCCGGAGAGCTCCGCCCGGGGCCGCGCGGCCCGCTCGATCAGCAGCGGAAGCCCGAGCACCGGCAGCAGCCACGCCAGCACGATCAGCCGGTCCCCGTAGATGTTGATGTCCGGGTGCCCGGCCTGGTTGAGGACGCCGGTGAAGGCGGCCGCGAGGACGAGGACACCGAAGGCGGGGCGCTGCCTGAGCGCCCCCCACGCACCGGCGGCCAGCGACGCAAGGAACAGCGGGTCCCACAGCCGGCGGCGCAGCCACTCCACCCAGAAGTTCGCCTCCAGGTGGAGGAACTCCCGCCACGGCCGGCTCCGGTCGGGGCGCCCGAAGTGGCCGGTGAGCAGGTCCTGGAGGCTCTCCGACTCCGAGGGGTAGCGCAGCACCCGCGCCGCCAGCACGGTCGCCACGGCCGCACAGCCCGCCACCGCCGCGACCGTCCGCAACGGCCGCCCGAGCTCCTCCCACACCCCCCTGAGCACCGGCCGCGCCCCCCGCCGCCGGGCCCGCCGTCCGCCGATCACCGCGCACGCGCCCGTCAGGCAGACCCCGAGGAACAGCGCCTGCGAGTGCTTCACCGTGAACAGCAGCAGCAGGGAGCCGCCCACCAGGGCGGCGCCGGCCCGCACCCGGCCTTCCAGCGCCAGCGCACAGCCCCAGAGCGCCGCCAGGGTCAGCGCGAGGAGCAGGCCCTCGGTCATGGGCCGCATGGCGGTCGTGCCGCACGGCAGGACGAGGAAGAGCACCTGCCCGGTCAGGGCCACTGGGGCGGGGGCGCGCACGGTGCGCAGGACCAGGAACGCGAGGACGCCACCCACGACGGTGACGAGGACGCCCGCCGCCCACAGCCCCCACGTCACGCCGAGCACCGCGACGAAGGGCACCAGCAGCACCGGATATCCGGGGCGCGCCTCGAAGATCCGCATGAACCGGGAGGGCATGAACGGCACCGTGTGGCCGGCCGTCTGCCCGGCCCGCAGCCGCCCGTCGACCTGCCGCCACTGCTCGCGTCGGCACTCCTCGGTGACCCGCCGGGCGGGACTCGGCAGGTGGAAGCGGATCACGTCGACGCTCTGGTTGCGGCGCGCGATGGACGCCTTGCCCGCGCACACGTAGTCGATGGTCGTCGCCGCCGCCTCGCGCTTGTCCTCGCCGCGCAGGCCCAGGGCGTACGAGAGGTAGTTCTTGGTGTCGGGGGTGTCCCGGCCGGTGGTGTTGGCGAGCTGGAGCACCGCGAAGACCACCGCGACCAGGACCACCCAGTGCCGCGGCCCCGCCCGGTCCCGGAGCCGGGCGCGAAGGGCCCGCCCGTCGCGGAGCCGCCGGCGCGGCGGCCCGCCGGGGCCCGCCGGGGCGTCGGACGTCACGAGGACACCCGGACGTCGTGCCCCGCGGGCGCGGGCACCCGGACCGGCGCCGGGGCGTCCCGCTCGCCCAGCATCAGCGTCCGGACCACCCGCTCGGCCGCCCGGCCGTCGTCGAACTCGCAGAACCGCGACCGGAACCCGGCCCGCAGCCGCGCCGACTCCTCGTCCCGCCACGCCCCGGACGCGAACAGCCACGCCAGCTCCCGGTAGGAGGACGACACATGGCCGGGCGGGTCGGCCGTGATGTCGAAGTAGGTGCCCCGACTCGCCCGGTAGGCCCCCCAGTCGTCCGCGTGGACCACGATCGGCCGGTCCAGGTTGGCGTAGTCGAAGAGCAGGGCCGAGTAGTCCGTGACCAGCACGTCGGAGGCGAGCATCAGCTCCTCGACGTGCGGCTCGTCCGTCCCGTCGACCAGCACCCCGCGCCGGTGCAGCTCGGCGAGGCCGAAACCGCGCGCGGGCCCGTCCGCGAGCGACGGGTGCAGCCGTACGACCAGGGTGTGGTCCGCGCCGAGGTCGTCCGCGAACCGGGCCAGGTCGACGCGGTCGACGTGCCCGCCCCGGACGTAGTCGCGGCGCGTCGGCGCGTACAGCACCACCGTGTGGCCGGCCGGGATGCCGAGCCGGGCGCGGACGGCGGCGCCCTCCTCGGGCCGTGCCCGGACGAGGACGTCGTTGCGGGGACTGCCGGTGCGCAGCGAGGTGAAGTGGCACGGGTAGGCGCGGTCCCAGACCAGCTCCGAGTGCCGGTTGGCGACCAGGCTGTAGTCCCAGCGGTCGGCGCGGCGCAGCATCTGCGGCACGTCGAAGCCGTGCCGGGCGCCGGGCTTGCCGAGCAGGTCGGCCGCCATGTACTTCAGCGGAGTGCCCTGATGGGTGTGGATGTGGACGCTTCCGGGCCGCTTGGCCAGCGTGCCGGGCCAGTTGACGTTGTTGACGAAGTACGTGGCCCGTGCGGTGATCTGGTGGTAGCGCAGGGAGTCGGGCGTGACGTGGTCGATGCCGGGCGGCAGCAGCGGCACCTGGTCCTCGCGCACCACCCACACCGCCCTGATGTGCGGGGCGAGTTCACGGGCGGCGCGGTGCACGGCGGCCGGATCGCCGAGCACCCCGCGGTGCGAGAACGCCGAGTAGACGGCCAAATCCGGGTCCAGTGGCCGGAGTTCCTGCACGGCGGACCAGCCGTGCCGGATCCGTCCGGCGGCCGCCGCCCGCACCCGCTGCCCCCGCTCGTCGAGCGCCTTCGCGGCCCGCGCGGCCTGCCGGCGGACCCGGTAGCGGCTGTAACCGCCCTCCAGGACGCGCAGTTCGGGGGGCACCGGGCCGCCGCCGTACGTGCGGAACAGGGCGGCCGTACGCCGGAAGAACTCGCCCTTGTCCGCCTCGGGCAGCCGGTCCGGTTTGGCCAGGATGTCCAGGCAGTGCTCACCCATCTTGCGGTGCAGATACGGCCGCCAGCCGGACAGTTCGGGACGGGAGTCGACATACGCGAACACCCGCTCGTACTGCTCGTGGATGTCGAAGTGCTTGCGGCTGGTCGTGGACAGGATGTTGCCCTGGCGGCGCTGCCGGTAGGCGAGGCAGATCCGGTCCAGCGTGGCGATGCGCTCCGCGCTGAGCAGCGCCGGGAACGTCCACGGCGTGTCCTCGTAGTAGCCGGGCGGGAACCGGAAGCCGTGCTTCTCGACGAAGTCGCGGCGGTAGACCTTGTTCCACACCACCATCAGCAGTTCGAGGATCTGCGGGTGTTCGGCGGCGGTGAAGGTGCCGTCGCCGCCCTCGGCGAGCACCCGCGCCAGCACGTTGCGGCGGGTGCCTCCCCACCAGTAGGTGCGCGCGTAGTCGAAGACCAGCACGTCCGGGTCGGCGGTCTCGTCGAGCCGGTCGGCCATGGCGCGCAGCGCGCCCGGTGTGAGCGTGTCGTCGCTGTCGAGGAAGAACAGGAAGTCCCCGGTGGCGTGCGGCATCCCGGCGTTCCGGGCCCGCCCGAGCCCCACGTTCTGCGGCAGGTGCAGCACCGTCACCCGCGGATCACGGTCGGCGTACTCGTCGAGGATCGCGCCGCAGCCGTCCGGGGAGCAGTCGTCGACGGCGATCACCTCCAGGTCCGGGTACGACTGCTCCAGAACCGAGTCGAGGCACTCGCGCAGAAAGCCCTGCACCTTGAAGACCGGGACGATGACGCTGAAGCGGGGCACGTCAGCTCCTTACGAGGGTGGGGGCCGGGGTGCGCCGGGTGAGCGGGACCACGGGCGGGATCGCCTCCGGCGGTTCGCCGAGGAGCACCCGCCGCACGACACGCTCGGCGGCCCGCCCGTCGTCGAACCGGCAGAAGCGCTCCCGGAACGCGGCCCGCCGCGCGGCCGACTCGGCGTCCGCGTAGGAGCCGTCCTGGAACAGGCGCGTCAGCTCGCCCGGGGTACGGGCCACCTGGCCCGGCGGCCTCTTCATCAGGTCGAAGTAGCTGCCCCGCGTCTCCTGGTAGACCTCCCAGTCGTCGGCGTACACGACGATCGGGCGGTCGAGGTTGGCGTAGTCGAACATGATCGACGAGTAGTCCGTGATCAGCGCGTCCGCGGCCAGGCAGACGTCCTCGGAGGAGCGGTGCCGGGTCACGTCGATGATCCGCCCGCCGCTCCTCGGGCGGCCCTCGTCGTAGAAGTAGTGGGCGCGCAGCAGCACGACGAAGTCGTCCCCGGCCGCCTCGCAGAACGCCTCCAGGTCCAGCCGGGCGTCGAAGCCGGTGCTGTGGTCGCGGTGCGTGGGCGCGTACAGCAGGGCCGTCTTCCCCTCCGGGACGCCGAGCGTGCGCCGGACCCGGGCGACGTGCTCGGCGGTCGCCGTGTAGTAGACGTCGTTGCGCGGATAGCCGTACTCGAGGGTCTCGTACGAGCCGGGGAAGGCCCGCTCCCACATCTGGGTGGAGTGCGGGTTGGCGGACAGGTTGTAGTCCCAGCGGTCCACCCGGGCCAGCAGCTTGGCGAAGCTGCCGGTCGCCGCGGCCACCACCGGATACGTCGACTGGTCGACGCCCATCTTCTTCAGCGGGGTGCCGTGCTGGGTCTGCAGATGCACGCTGCCGGGACGCTTGACGACGCCGTCCGCGAAGTTGGCGTTGTTGATCAGGTACTTGGCGCGGGCCAGCACCTCCCAGGCGCGGTGGCTGCCGATCACCGCGTGGTCCAGCCCCTCCGGCACCGCGTCCACCGCGTCCGCCTCGACCAGGAACACCGAGCGGATGTGCGGGGCGAGTTCCCGGGCCTTGGCGTGGATCGCCGCCGGGTTGCAGGCGTAACCGCGGCCCCAGTACGCGCAGTACACGGCCAGGTTCTCGTCGAGGGAGCGCCGCAGGTTCAGCGCGTACAGCGCACGGGTGCGCAGCATCCGCGGCCGGGGCAGCCGCCGGCTCGCCGCGGCCGCCAGCCGGTTGGCGCCGCGCAGCGCCCGGAACGCGCTGTACGCGCCGGCCGCCAGCAGCCGGTGCTGCACGCCGAGACTGCCCGGCGGCGGCCGGAAACCGGCCGGGCGGTGGCGCCGGTGGAGCCGGGCCGCCCGGCGGAAGAAGGCCCGGCGCCGGTGCGCGGGCAGCCGCTCGGGGTGGGCGGCCGTCTTCAGCACCACGGTGAAGAGCTGCTCGAACAGCGGCTTCGCCCGGTCGGCCGGAAGCGCCTGCCCGGCGGCCCGGGTGAGTACCAGCTCCACCTGGTCGAGAAGGTCCAGCTGATGCTCGCCCGGCGCGTTCAGCCGGCTGCCCTGCCGGCGCAGCAGATGCCGTACGACGACCGTGCGCAGCACCGCGACCCGGCGGGCGGCGAGGGTCACCAGGCCGCCCCAGCCGAGGTCCGTGAAGTGCCCGCCCGGGAAGGCGAGGCCGTGCTCGGTGAGGAAGGCGCGGCGGTAGGCCGCGCTCCAGGCGGGCAGCGTGACGCCGGTGAGTCCCGGCGCCCGGTCGGGGTCGAAGGCACCCGCGGGCGTCCGGGGCAGCGGGGGCGTCGCCGTCTCCACGTCCCACCAGTGGACCCGCTCGTGCTCGAAGTGGAGGACGTCCACCTCCTCGTCCCGCAGCCCCGCGTCCAGGGCGGCCAGCGCGCCCGGTGCCAGCTCGTCGTCGCCGTCGAGGAAGAGCAGATACGTGCCGGTGGCCGCCGCCGCGCCGGTGTTGCGGGCCGCACCCAGCCCCGCGGACGGCGGGGAGTGGACCGGGGTGACCCGGGGGTCCCGCCCGGCGTACGCGGCGGCGACGGCGCCCGCGGGGGAGTGGGGCGCGTCGCAGACGGGGATCAGCTCGAAGTCGCCGAAGGACTGGGCGAGGACCGAATCCAGCGCCTGGGACAGGCGCCCGGCGACTTCGTGCGTGGGGACGACGATGCTGAAGCGGGGCATGCTGCTCTTTCTCTCGAGGGACGCGGAGCCGGTGGGTCATCGCCCCGGCCGGCCGGCGGTCGCCAGGTGGCGGGCCGGGTCGGCGTGGGCCGCGACGAACTGCGGGGCATGCGTACTCCGGTTCAGAGGCCGTCGGGGGCGACGGGAGCGGCGACCCCCGCCCCGGGCGTCGGCACGGACGGCAGGGGCGGGACCTGCGCGGCACCGGCCGGCCCGGACGGTGACGTCGTGAGCGCGGCGGCGGGACGGCTCGCCGCGGCCGACGGCACCGGGCGGCGCTCGGCGAGCGGCACCACCGCGGGCAGGCCGGCCCGCTCACCAAGCACGATCCGGCGCACCACCCGCTCGGCGGCACGTCCGTCGTCGTGCGGGCAGAACCGCTCGCGGAACGCCGCCCGCAGCCGGGCCGAGCGCGCACCGCGCCAGTGGCCGCTCGCGAAGATGTCGACCAGCTCGTCCTCGCTGCGCGCGACCGCGCCCGGCGGATGCGACCGCACGTCGAAGTAGGTGCCGCGGGCCCCCTCGTACGCCTCCCAGTCGTCGGCGTACACGACGATCGGCCGGTCCAGGTTGGCGTAGTCGAACATCAGGGACGAGTAGTCGGTGACCAGCGCGTCCGCGGCCAGGCACAGGGTCTCGACGCTCGGGTGGTCGCTGACGTCGATGAGGCGGCCCTCCGAGCCGTGGGCGAGCGGGCCGCCGTGGGAGGGGTGCGCGCGGGTCAGCAGCACGAAGCGCGGGCCGAGCCGGCGCAGCACGCGCTCCGGGTCGAGGGTGTGGAGCCGGCCGCGGCGGTAGTCGCGGTAGGTCGGCGCGTACAGGACGGCGACGGACGTCTCCGGAATGCCGAGGGACTCCCGCACCCGGGCCACGTCCGCGGAGGTCGCCCGCTGGAACACGTCGTTGCGGGGCTGGCCGTACTCCAGCGTCGTGTAGGCGCAGGGGAAGACACGCTCCCAGACCAGGGTGGAGTGACGGTTGGCGGAGAGGCAGTAGTCCCAGGTGTCGGCCGTGCGCAGCAGCGCGGCGAAGTCCGTGCCGCGGGCGGCCGCCGGCCGGTCCTGGAGGTCGAGTCCCATCCGTTTGAGCGGGGTGCCGTGCTGCGTCTGGATGACGACCTGGCCGCGGCGTTTGACCAGACGGCGGTCGAAGCCGGCGTTGTCGACCAGGTAGGCGGAGCGGGCGAGTGCCGTCCAGTACGCGGCCGAGCCGGGCCGCACCCGGCGGGTCGCGGGCGGCACGGTGTGGTGGTGCTCGGCGTGCGCGATCCACGTGGTGCGGATCTGCGGGGCGAGCGTGCGGAACGCGGACTCCAGGGCGCCCGGGTTGCAGCCGTAGCCGAGGCCTCCGTGACTGGCGAACACGGCGCGGTCGGCGCGCAGCGGCAGCCGGAGCTGGACGCGGTAGTGGACCTGGAGCGCCGCCTCGCGCGTCCGGTGTCCCACGCGCGCGGCCAGCCGCCGTGCCCGCCGCCTGAGGCGGGACGCCAGCGACAGCAGCCGGTAGGTGCGGTGGCTGCCGAGGCGGATCATCGTGTGCCGCAGCCGGACGCGCGGGCGCACCGGGGCGCCCGGCGTGCGGTACCGCGCGTAGTGGGCGCGGGCCCGGCGCAGGAACTCGGCGCGGGAGCCGCGCGGCAGCCGCCCGCGCCGGGTGAACACCGTCGCGATGTGGTCGACCATCCGGTGGAACAGGACCGGACGCCAGTGCGCCAGCTCCGGGCGCGCGTCGAGATACGCGAAGACCCGGTCGTACTGGTCGAAGATGTCGAAGTGCCCCCGGCAGGTCGTGCCGAGGATGCTGCCCCGGCGCCGCTGCCGGTAGTGCACGCAGACCCGGTCCAGGGTGGCGATCGTCCCCGCGGACATCAGCGCCGGGTAGGTCCAGGGGGTGTCCTCGTAGAGCCCCGGCGGGAACGTGAGGCCCTCGCGCTCGGCGAACTCCCGCCGGTACGCCTTGTTCCAGACCACCATCAGGACCTTCAGCAGCCCCGGCCGGTCAACCAGCCGGAAGGGCGCGGGCCCCTCCTCGGTGAGCTGGCCCGCCAGCTGGTTGCGGACGGTCTCGCCCGACCAGTACGTGCGCGCGTAGTCGTAGACCAGGACGTCCGGCTCGGAGGTCTCCTTCAGCCGGTCCGCGATCGACCGCAGGGCGTCGGGGGTGAGGGTGTCGTCGCTGTCCAGGAAGATCAGGTAGTCCCCGGTGGCGCACTGGAGGCCCGCGTTGCGGGCACGGCCCAGGCCCACGTTCTCCGGCAGGTGCAGCGGGCGTACGCGGGCGTCGCGGGCCGCGAACTCGTCGATGATCGCGCCGCAGGCGTCGGGTGAGCAGTCGTCGACCGCGATGAGTTCGAGATCCGGGTAGGACTGCTCAAGCACCGATTCGAGGCACTCGTGCAGGTATGCCTGAACCTTGTACGCGGGGACGATGACACTGAACCTGGGCAAGGGACATCCATGGGTCGGCGCGGGCACACTGCCCGGGAACGGCCGAAGGGGTGACCTGGTTACGCCACATGCGGCATCCGGGGGACGCGGGCGCGGGGACGTGCGGGCGTCCACGCCCCGGGACGCCGAGTGCGCGGTCCCGCGGGAGGGGTGCGCACACGCCGAGGGGCGGGCCGGCCGGGCCCGCCCCTCGACTGCCGTACCTCGGCGCCCGCTGTACGCGCCCGCCGTACCGTGTGCGCCTACTTCACGGCGCCCGCCATCACACCGGACACGAACTGCCGCTGGAACGCGAAGAACACCGCCATCGGGACCACCATCGAGATGAAGGCACCCGGCGCCAGCACGTCGATGTTGTTGCCGAACTGGCGTACCTGCGTCTGCAGCGCCACCGTGATCGGCTGGGTGCCGGACTTGGTGAACACCAGCGCGACCAGCATGTCGTTCCACACCCACAGGAACTGGAAGATGCCCAGCGAGGCGATCGCGGGCCCGCCCAGCGGCATCACGACCCGCAGGAACAGGCGCAGTTCGCCCGCGCCGTCGAGACGGGCCGCCTCCAGGAGTTCCCTCGGGATCTCCGCGAAGAAGTTCCGCAGCAGGAACACCGCGAAGGGCAGTCCGAAGCCGACATGGAACAGGATCACCCCGAGGATCGTCCCGAAGAGACCGAGCTTGCCGAAGAGTTCGGCGATCGGGATGAGCGCCACCTGCACGGGCACGACCAGCAGGCTGACCACGCCCAGGAACCACCAGTCGCGGCCCGGGAACTCCATCCACGCGAAGGCGTATCCGGCGAGCGAGCCGATCACCACCACCAGCACCGTCGCCGGGACGGTGATGAGCACCGTGTTCACCAGGGAACTGGTGATGTCGCTGTTCTCCAGCAGCTTCTGATAGCTGTCCACGGTCAGCTGCGAGGGTTCGCTGAAGACCTTCCACCAGCCGCTCGCGCTCATGTCCTCGGGCCTGCGCAGCGACGACAGCAGCAGTCCGATGGTCGGCACCAGCCAGAACAGGCCGACCAGGATGAGGAAGAGCCGCAGCACGCCCCCGCTGACACCGCTCGCGAGGCGCGAGCCCAGCGACCGCTTCGGCCTGACGACCTCGACGGGCACCGTCTTCACAGGACTGTCGGCCTGCGTGGTCATCGTCGTACCTCCCGCCGCAGCCTGCGGACGTTGAACAGCATCACCGGGATGACCAGCAGCAGCAGGAACACGGCGATCGCGCTCGCGATGCCCGGCTGGTCCTCCGAGAAGCCCTTGCGGTACAGCTCCAGGGCCAGCACGTTCGCGTCGTCCTGGGACGAGCCCGGCGGAATGATGAAGACCAGGTCGAACACCTTCAGCACGTTGATCATCAGCGTGACCGTGACGACCGCGAGGACCGGGGCGAGCAGCGGCACCGTGACCCTGCGGAACACCTGCCACTCACTCGCGCCGTCCACCCGCGCCGCCTCCAGCAGCTCGCGTGGCACGCTCGCGAGCCCCGCCGCGATGAGCACCATCGCGAAGCCCGCCCACATCCACACGTACGAGCCGATGACGGCCGGGGTGACCAGCGAGGGACCGAGCCAGTCCACGCCGTTGTACGCCTCGCGGAAGTTGCTCGCCGGGAGCCGCAGCACCGCCCCGTCCGCCTTGCCGGACAGGGTGAACGTGCCGTCGCCCGCGACCTTCGTGGAGTCGACGACCTCGCCGTCCTTCACGGCCTCGATCCGCATGCCCGCGTAGCCGAGCTCCGAGCTGTCGACGCCGCCCAGCTCGCCGACGCCCTTGCCGCGGGTGAAGTCCTGCCAGGCCGTGCCGGTGACCTTGCCGGGCTCGGCCTTCGCCGGTGCGGCCTTCTCCGCGCTGCCGGGCATCTGGTCGGGGGCGACCCCCACCAGGGGCAGCGTGACGGGCTGCCCCGCGCTGACCGTCGTGCGGGTGACGAAGCCGCCGCCGTCCGGCTCGAGCGGCGACTCCCGGCCCGGGTGGGCCTTCGGGAACGCGGACGACTCCGCGAAGGTGTCGTGCACCCCCACCCAGACCGCGTTGGCGACACCCTTCTCCGGGTCCTGGTCGTACACCAGCCGGAAGATGATGCCTGCCGCGAGCATTGAGATCGCCATCGGCATGAAGACGACCAGCTTGAACGCGGTCCCGAAGCGCACCCGTTCGGTGAGCACCGCGAAGACCAGACCGAGGGCGGTCGAGATCGTCGGCGCGAACACCACCCACAGCACGTTGTTCTTCAGGGCCGTGCGGATGCCGTCGTCGGTGAACAGCGCCCGGTAGTTGTCGACGCCGGCGAAGCCGTCGCCAGACTGGTCGAAGAAACTCCGGACCAGCGAGTACCCGATCGGGTAGACCACGAGCGCGCCGAGCAGCACCAGGGCGGGCAGCAGGAACAGCGCTGCCACGGCCTTGCGGGTGCCGGTCACGCTCTTGCGGGTGTGAGCCGCGGGAGGGGCCGGAGCGGCCCCTCCCGCCGATACCGACGTCATCCCCGGATCAGTCCTTGTACGCCTTGGCGGCGTCCGACTCCAGCTTTTGCTGCGTCCCCGCGATGTCCTTGGGATTCTTCAGGAAGTCCTGGAGCTCCTTCCACTCGCCCTTGCCGGGCGTGCCGCCGAAGGCCTGCGGGGCCTGGTCCGACATGTCGAACCGGAAGTCGTCGCCGGCCGAGACCAGGGCCTGCGCCATCTTGCGCTGCACCGCGTTCGGATACTCGGACGCGTCGACGTTCTTGTTCGGCGACAGGTAGCCGCCGAGCTTCGCCTGGATGCTCGCCGCGTCGGGCGAGGCCAGGAACGTGGCGAGTGCCTGGGCCGCCTTGGAGTCCTTCAGGATGACGGCCGCGTCGCCGCCGCTGACGACCGGCGCGTCGTCACCGACCGCCGGGAACGGGAACACCTTCGCGTCCGTGCCCACCTTCGCCTTGGTCTCCGTGATGTTGACCTGGACGAAGTCGCCCTCGAAGACCATGCCCGCCTTCGGCTGGTCCCCGCCGGTGAACGTCTGTGTCACGGACGCCGGGAACTCCGTCTGCAGCGCGCCGCTCGCACCGCCCGCGAGGTAGTCCTTCTTGCCCCACAGCTGGGCGAGCGTGGTGAGCGCGTCCTTCACGGACGGGTCCGTCCACTTGATCTTGTGCTGGGCCAGCTGGTCGTACTTCTCCGGTCCTGCCTGGGAGAGGTAGATGTTCTCGAACCAGTCCGTGAGGGTCCAGCCGTCCGCGCCGCCGACGGAGACGGGCGTGACGCCCGAGTCGTAGACGGTCTGGGCGGTGCTGAGGAGCTCGTCCCAGGTCTTGGGCTCCTTCGCGCCCGCGTTCTCGAAGACCTTCGCGTTGTACCAGATCAGGGACTTGTTGGCCGCCTTGTAGTAGACGCCGTACTGCTTGCCGTCGACCTTGCCGAGGTCCTGCCAGCCCTGCGAGTAGTTCTTTCGCAGCTGCTCCTCGGCCTCCTTGCCGACGGGCTTGGCCCAGTTCTTCTCGACGGCCTGCTTGATGGCGCCGACCTGGGGGAGCATCGCGATGTCCGGCGGCTCACCGCCAGCGATCTTCGATCCCAGGAAGTTGATGATCGGGTCCTGCGCGGGTACGAAGGTGACCTTGGCGCCGGTCCGCTTCTCGAACTCGGCGAGCACCTTCTTGAAGTTGGCCTGCTCGGGGCCGGTCCAGACGGCGGCGACCTCCAGACTCTCGCCGTCCAGCTTGGGGAGCGTGACGGTCGCTCCGCTGCTTTCCTTCTTCTTGCCGCCGTCGCTGTCGCCGTCGTCGTCGCCACCGCACGCGGTGAGCGTGAGGGCGAGGGCGCCGGCCGTGAGCGCCGCGGCCGCGGCGCGTGCGGCGGCCGTGCCCGGTCGGCGTGCCTGGCGTGACTGAGCAGTGCTGTGCATCTGTGCCCCGTTCTTCGTTCCTCGTCGAACGTCTGAGCGCTGTCGTCTGGATCCTGTCCCGTGCGGTCTGGTGTACGCCCGGGTGCTTGAGGGCGGCAAGAGCGCCTGCGGTGTCCGAGGAGTGATCGTGACCGCGTCGTGACGTGCGGGGGCCGACGGGGCGCCTTGCCGGGGCGCCCTGTGCCGGGGGTGGGCCGGAGTCGCGCCGGTGCATTCGCCCTTCGCCGACCGGGCGTGAAATTCCGTCACATGGGCGGATGGCGCAACGCCCGGACCGCGAAGGGCATGTGACGTACCGACACGTCCTATTCGGCCGGATGGCGAGCACGGCACTTCAGTCTGGCCGGGGGTGATTTCAGCCCGTGCGGCCCAGGGCGACGAGGCCGCAGGCCGATACGGGGGCCTGGGGACGGAGCCCAGGGGGCGGGCAGGGGGAAACGCCTGTCCCCGGGCGCGTGGCCCGGGGACCCCGTCACAGGAGCGAGGGGACCTCCGTCGCGGAGACCGAGCGCGCCGCCCGCTCCAGCGCACTGGCGAGCAGCGCGAGGTCGGTGGGACCGTTGCCCAGCTCCCGCACGGGCCGCCGCGCCGGCGGATCCCCCATCCGCTGCCACTCCAGCGGCACCACCGTCGGCCGAAGCGTCGCCGTACGGGGAATCCGCCCCGTCACCCGCCCGCCCTGGAAGGGTGTGACCCTCCCGTCCGCGCCGGACACCCGCCCCCGCCCCGGCGCCGGTTCGTCCGCCCCCGGCGTGGGCACGTCCAGCGTGACGCGCAGCGCCGCCGTACGCGCCAGCTCCGTGTCCGTCACCCGCCCGCACATCCCGGTCGCCGCCACGAGGTGCACCCCGAGCCGCTCGCCCTCCCGGGCCACGGCCTCCAACGCCCGTACGACGGACCCCGCCGAGGGCCTGCCCGGCGAACCCAGCGCCGGCGACAGCAGGGAGTCCAGGTCGTCGACCACCACCACGAGCCGGGCCAGCGGCGGCCCCGGCTCCGTACGCCGGCGCGCCGCCGCCGGGCGCAGCCGGATCGTCGACGTGGTGGGACTGTCGAGATCCCCGGTGCCGGACGAGCCGTCCGCCGAGCGCTGGGCGACCAGGCGGCCGGACACCTCGCGGTTCGTGTGCCACTCGGCGAAGTCCTGCCGGCCGAGCAGCTCGGCCCGCCGCTTCAGCTCGGCGCTCAGTGACTGGGCGAACTCCCGCATCCGCACCGGGTCGTTGGCGGTCAGGTGGGTGGAGACGTGCGGAAGGTCCGTACAGGCGGCGAGTCCTTCGGCGGGCCCCCCGCCGCCCTTGCCGCCCGTGTGGTCCCGCCCGTCCATCAGCACGATGCCGAGCCGGTCGGGCCGCTCCGCCGCGGCGAGCGACGCGGCGATCGACCGCAGCAGTTCCGTACGGCCGCTGCCCGGGGGGCCCTCGATCAGCAGGTGCGGGCCCTCGGCGGCGAGGTCGACGCAGACCGGTCCGCGCGGGCCCGCTCCGAGCACCGCACGCGCGCGGCCGCCGAGCGCCTGTGTGTCGTCCGCCGCGTCCGCCCAACGCGCCAGCAGGGAGGCGGGCGTGGCCCGCGCGAGCCCCAACTCGTCCAGCAGACGGGCCGCCTGGGGCAGCGGCGCGGACACGCGCGCGTGCCGGTCCCCGGTGCCGTCCGTGCGCAACGGCGCCAGCGCCCGTGCGAACCGCTCGGCCCACGCCGCCGACACCGCGTCCACCGCGGCCACCGTCCCGTGTCCGACGAAGTCCGGGCCCGGAGCGCCCTGCGGGCGGGACCGGCCGCCGCCGGATGCGGGCGGCCGCTCGTGCCCGCCGTCGGCGGGGCGGCCGTCTCGAACGGGTGCCGTCCGGGTCCCGTCGGGCGCGCCCGCGCGGGGCTCCGCGGGCGGGCCGGCCGGGGCCACCCGCATCAGCCGCAGGGCCGTGGCCACGTCACCGCTGAGCAGGGCGACGGCACCGCACTCCCGGAAACCGGGCGCCGCCCCGCAGGCCGCCTCGTACGTCTCCGTCACCGGTGAGGCCGGCGACGCCGCCGCGGTCTCGGCGAGGCACACCACGTGGATCCCGGCCTGCGCGCCCTCCCGCGCCAGCCGCACGACGGCGTCCCGCACCCCCGCGGCTCCCGGGTCGCCGTCCACCACGAGGACCGTGTACGGCCCCGGGAAGCCCTCCTCAGGGTCCTCCTGGGCCCACGAGGGACGCCGGGCCCCTCCGCGGGCGGGACCGGGTGCCGCCGCGCCCCGGACGCGGCCGCCGCCCGGGGCCGCGCTCCCGGCCTCCGTCAGGTGGTCCTCCAGGCGGCGCAGCAGTTCGTCCGCGCGCGCGATCGCCTGGTCGCGGTCGTAGGCGAGCAGGAGACGGCAGTCCTGGCCATGGGTGGGGCGGACATGCGGCAGCCAGCCGAGCCAGGACCACTCGGAGGTACGTTCCTCCACGGTCCGCGCACGGTCCGTGCTGAGCAGGACGATCTCCAGAGTGTCGGGGGAGTGCAGCGCGGCGAGCTGGGCGACGACCGCGCGGGCCAGCCCCGCCAGCCGCGCCCGGGGACCGGCCAGGCCCAGCGAGCCGACCTCGCGCAGCCCGGCCGTCACGGGCACCGCAGGCAGCAGGCCCGAGCCGCCCGGTGCGGCGCGGTCGGCCGTCCCCAGCCGGACCGTGAGCATCTCCGGGTGCCCCGGCTCGCGCTCCCACAGCCGCGGCCCGGGGCCGAGCGCCGTGAGCAGCAGCGTCGCGGGATCCGGCCACGTGTCCGGCAGCTGCGCGGAGGCCGGGAGGGGGCCGGCCGGCTCGGCGTCCTGAGCGCCGTACGCCTCCTGGCCGGCCTCCGGCGGCTCGTCACGGCCGCCGGTCAGCCGGCGTGCCCAGGCGGAGAGACCGCGCCTGCGGATGCCCGGCGGTACGTCGGTGCCACGGGTGGGCGTGCCCTTGCGCGTGCCGGAGTCCGGCGCGCCGTCCTCATGACCGCCCGCACCGGCGGCCGCCGCCTGCCCCGGGGCCGCCTCGCCGCGTCCGCGGGTGTCGCCGTCCCGGTCGGGCACCGGCCCGCCGGGGGAGTCCGGACGCCTGCTCTCCGTCCGGGGTGCCCGCCCCTGACCGGGGACGACGGGCGGTGCGGCGGACGCGTGCCCCTGGGCGCCCGGGAGGCCGCCGGCCGATCCCCATCCCGCGGAGCCGTAGCCGTGGTGGGTGTCTCCCGCGGGGGCGAACCGGCCGGTACCCGCGTCCGTGCGGGTGCCCGTGGCGGGGGTCTCGGCGCCGCCGCCCACGCGCGCGTGGGGCACGGCGGCCGTCCGTCCCGGCTCCTCCGTCCGGCCCGCGGCACCGGGCAGGCCGCTCGCCCCGGCGGCGCTCACCCGCACGTGCCCCTCGCCGTCGGGGGCCGTCGGGACGGCACCCACCCCGGCGGACGGGGCCAGCCGCAGCGCCGACTCGCCGACCCGCAGCAGCGCCCCGGGCCCGAACCGCACCGGACGCTCGCCCACCCGGGTGCCGTCCAGCGTCGTGCCGTTCGTGGAGCCGAGGTCGGCGACCGCGACGCGGCCGTCCGACGAGACCGTCACCGCGCAGTGGAGGCGGGAGACGTCCGGGTCGTCCAGCGGGACGTCCGCGTCGGCCGAACGGCCGATGTGGATCCGGCCGCCGTGCAGCAGGTGGACACCGCCTGCGTCGGGACCCGCGATCACGTGCAGCTGGGCCGTGACGTCGGTCTCGTCGGGCCCGGGCTCGGCGGGAGAGCCCAGCGACAGCACGGCACCGTCGGTCAGCGGCGGCTCGCCCAGCGTGCAGCGCTGCGCGTCGAGCCGCTCGGAACCGGCGTACAGGACGAGCGGACCGTCCCCTCCCGCGACCGCCGAGGCCAGTCCGGACTGCACCGCGGCCAGCGCCGTCCCGGCGGGCGCGGTGACCAGCACATCGCAGGCGACGGCTCGCCCCCGCGGCTCCGAGGGCGGGCCCAGCGGGTCTACGACGGTCAGCCGGATCTGCATCGCCGTCCGGGGTCCCTTCCGCGCGGGCACCCGCGACGAGGAGGACGAGACTGCGCTGCGGTCCCCCACCGCAGACTCCCCCACCGCGCACGGGCACGTCGGCCAGTACTGGAGGCATCCTCGCACCTGCCGCCGACAACACGCCCGGCACCCGCGAACAAGTGATCTTGATTGGTCGGCTCTGCCCGCAAAAGTGCCTGACCAGTGCCCGACAGGAACCCGCTTGAGATCGGTCACGTCCAGGGGGCGGCAACCAACGGTCCGAAGTGAGCGTCTTCCCTCCGGACACGTACAGGAGTGCTGCCGGACGCCCGGGACGGCGTCCGCGCGGGACGGAAAGCACAGCAGGACGACAGCCCGGACCCACGTTCCACGGCACTACAGTGGGTCGGAACACCCCGAGCACGGTGGTCGACGGTGGACGGACCAGTCAAGCAAGCAGCAGGGAGCGCATGACGTGCGGCCGGTAGGGAGCAAGTACCTCCTTGAGGAGCCGCTGGGACGCGGCGCCACAGGCACCGTCTGGCGCGCCCGCCAGAGGGAGACCGCGGGTGCGGAGGCGGCGGTCGCCGGGCAGCCCGGCGAGACCGTCGCGATCAAGGTCCTCAAGGAGGAGCTCGCCGGCGACCCGGACATCGTGATGCGGTTCCTGCGGGAGCGCTCCGTCCTGCTCCGCCTCACCCACCCGAACATCGTCCGGGTCCGCGACCTGGTCGTCGAGGGCGAACTGCTGGCGCTGGTCATGGACCTCGTCGACGGCCCCGACCTGCACCGCTACCTCCGCGAGAACGGACCCTTCTCGCCGGTCGCCGCCGCCCTCCTCACCGCCCAGGTGGCCGACGCGCTCGCCGCCAGCCACGCCGACGGCGTGGTGCACCGCGACCTCAAGCCCGCGAACGTCCTGCTCAAGCAGGACGGGGGCGGGATGCACCCGATGCTCACCGACTTCGGCATCGCCCGGCTGGCCGATTCGCCCGGCCTCACCCGCACGCACGAATTCGTCGGCACGCCCGCGTACGTCGCGCCCGAGTCCGCGGAGGGCCGCCCCCAGACGTCCGCCGTCGACATCTACGGCGCCGGGATCCTGCTCTACGAGCTGGTGACCGGGCGCCCGCCCTTCTCCGGGGGGTCCGCCCTCGAAGTGCTGCACCAGCACCTCAGCGCCGAGCCCCGCCGGCCGTCGACCGTCCCGGACCCGCTGTGGACCGTCATCGAGCGCTGCCTGCGCAAGAACCCGGACGAGCGGCCGAGCGCCGAGAACCTGGCCCGCGGGCTGCGTACGGTCGCCCACGGCGTCGGCGTGCACGCGAGCGCCGCGCAGATCGCCGCCGCCGAGGGCGTCGGCGCGCTGCTCGCGCCGGACCCGGCCCCCGCGCCGGTGCCGGACACCCCCGGAGCCGCCGACGCGACACAGGTGCTGCCGCACGGCGCCGGCGCCTACGACCCGAACGGCGCGACCAGCGTCCTGCCGCACACCTCGGGCGACGCCGACCCGACGTCCGTGCTGCCCCACCGTGGCGCCGCCGATCCGACCGCCGTGCCGCCGCACCAGCAGGGAGGGCCGGGCGGGCCCCAGGACGCGCACCCCTGGCAGAGCCAGCTGCGCGCCGCCCGCGACCGCAACGAGCAGACGCAGGTCCAGTCGTATCTCGACCCGAACGAGGACCCGCTGCGCCGACGCCCCCAGCGGCAGGTCGCCCGGCCGCAGCAGCAACCCCAGCAGCCACCCCAGGGGCAGCAGGGGCATCAGGGTCGGCAGGGGCAGCAGCAGCCCGGATACGGGTATCCGCAGCAGCAGCCCCAGCAGTACGCGCCGCGGCGACAGCAGCCGCAACAGCAGCAGCCGCAGCGGTACGCGCCCGCGCCTCAGCAGCCGCAGCAGCCCGCGCCCCGGCAGCCGCGCGAGCCGCGGCCGCGCAGCGCCAACCCGATGAAGATCCCCGGGCTCGGTTGCCTCAAGGGGTGCCTGTTCACGGTCGTCATCCTGTTCGTCGCCGGGTGGCTGGTCTGGGAGCTGAGTCCCCTTCAGGAGTGGATCGGGACGACTAAGGGCTACTGGGAGCAGCTGAGCGACTGGTTCGACACCGTGAGCGGGTGGATCGGGGACCTGGGAGCCAAGACCAGGCAGTAGCCCGTGCGACAGCTCTGGGGATTTGTCGACACCTGAGGGGTGATTTCCGTCTCCGCGGTGAAGGTTGGCTCTTCCGGCGCGTAGTTTTAACGACAACACGCGTCTGTAGGAGCAGCCTTGGCACGGAAGATCGGGAGCCGGTACACCGCGAACCAGATTCTGGGGCGGGGTAGCGCCGGCACGGTGTGGCTGGGTGAGGGTCCCGAAGGGCCCGTCGCCATCAAGCTGCTGCGCGAGGACCTCGCGTCCGACCAGGAGCTGGTGGGGCGCTTCGTCCAGGAGCGCACGGCGCTCCTGGGCCTCGACCATCCCCACGTGGTCGCGGTGCGCGACCTCGTCGTGGACGGCAACGACCTCGCGCTCGTCATGGACCTCGTCCGCGGCACCGATCTGCGGACCCGGCTCGACCGCGAGCGGCGGCTGGCCCCGGAGGCCGCGGTCGCCATCGTCGCGGACGTCGCGGACGGGCTCGCCGCCGCGCACGCGGCCGGTGTCGTCCACCGGGACGTCAAGCCGGAGAACGTCCTGCTCGACATGCAGGGGCCCCTCGGACCCGGCGGTGCGCATCCCGCGCTGCTGACGGACTTCGGGGTGGCCAAACTCATCGACTCGCCGCGGCGGACCCGGGCGACGAAGATCATCGGCACTCCGGACTATCTCGCCCCGGAGATCATCGAGGGGCTGCCGCCGCGTGCCGCCGTCGACATCTACGCGCTCGCGACGGTGCTGTACGAGCTGCTGGCCGGCTTCACCCCCTTCGGGGGCGGGCATCCGGGCGCGGTGCTGCGGCGGCACGTCACGGAGCGTGTGGTGCCGCTGCCCGGTATCCCCGACGAGCTGTGGCAGCTGATCGTGCAGTGCCTGGCCAAGGCCCCGGCGTCCCGGTTGCGGGCGTCCGAGCTGGGGGCGCGGCTGCGGGAGCAGTTGCCGCTGCTGGCCGGGATGCCGCCGCTGGACGTCGACGAGCCCGACGCGGAGTCGGAGGCGGAGGCGGAGTCCGAGGCGGAAGGCGGCGAGGGCTCCCGGCGGCCCGGATACGGGGAGACGGCCGAGGCCGTCGCCGGGCGCGAGGGTGAGCGGGGGCGGGGCCGGGTACGGCGGGGGGCGGTGCCGTTGGTGCCGGGGGCCGCGCCGGACTCGAACCGGGATACGCACACGTCGATGCGGGTGCCGGGGCCGGACGAGCTGGCCGGGGGCGCGCGGGGGACGGCGCGGGCGCCGCGGGCCGCGGGGGCGCCGCGGCCGGGGTCGGCCCGGCATCGGGCGTCCGCCCGGCGGCGGAGGATCACGTTGGGGGCGGCGGCGGTGGCGTTGATCGCCGCGGTGGGGGTGGGGACGTGGGTCGCCACGTCGGGTGACGACGCGGGAGTCACGCCCCGCGACGACAAGGAGACGTCGGCTCCGGCTTCGCCGTGACTGTCCTGGGCGCCGGGGGTGCCTTGGCTCCGGTGGGGCGTCTTGGCTCGGGTGGGTCGCGCTCGCCCCGGTGGGGTGCCTTGGACCGGTGAGGTCGTGCTCGCTCCGGTGGGGTGCCTCGGCCCGGTGGGTCGCGCTCGCTCCGGTGGGGTGTCTCGGCCCGGTGGGGTGTCTCGGCCCGGTGGGTGGTCGGGGCCGCGCCGGTACATCCGCCCGTTGCAGGTCGGGCGTGCTCGTCGGTCACGGGGTGGACGGGGTTGTCCGCCCGACCTGCAACGGGCATCTGATGTACCGGCACGGCCCCTTCCGCGGGAGGGCGGGTGCGGGTCGTTCCGGCTGGGGTGCGGGCCGGCGTGCCGCTCCGGGCGATGGGGTCGGTTGGCGTAGCCGTTACGCTGGAGGCGTGGCAGTCGTCGATGTATCCGAAGAGCTCAAGTCCCTCTCCTCGACCATGGAGTCGATCGAGGCCGTCCTGGACCTCGACAAGATGAGGGCAGATGTCGCCGTGCTCGAGGAGCAGGCGGCCGCGCCGTCCCTGTGGGACGACCCGGACGCGGCGCAGAAGATCACCAGCAAGCTGAGCCACCTCCAGGCGGAGGTCCGCAAGGCGGAGGCCCTGCGCAGCAGGATCGACGACCTGAGCATCCTCTTCCAGATGGCCGAGGAGGAGGACGACTCGGACACCCGCGCCGAGGCGGAGACCGAGCTCACCGCCGTCAAGAAGGCGCTGGACGAGATGGAGGTCCGTACGCTGCTCTCCGGCGAGTACGACTCCCGTGAGGCCGTCGTCACCATCCGCGCCGAGGCCGGCGGCGTCGACGCCTCCGACTTCACCGAGAAGCTCCAGCGCATGTACCTGCGCTGGGCGGAGCGGCACGGCTACAAGACGGAGCTCTACGAGACCTCGTACGCGGAAGAGGCCGGCATCAAGTCGACCACCTTCGTCGTCCACGTGCCGTACGCCTACGGCACGCTGTCCGTGGAGCAGGGCACGCACCGCCTGGTGCGGATCTCGCCCTTCGACAACCAGGGACGCCGGCAGACCTCGTTCGCCGGTGTCGAGATCCTGCCGGTGGTCGAGCAGACCGACCACATCGAGATCGACGAGTCCGAGCTCCGGGTGGACGTGTACCGGTCGTCGGGTCCGGGCGGCCAGGGCGTCAACACGACCGACTCCGCGGTCCGCCTGACCCACCTCCCCACCGGCATCGTGGTCTCCTGCCAGAACGAGCGCTCGCAGATCCAGAACAAGGCGTCCGCGATGAACGTCCTTCAGGCCAAGCTGCTCGAGCGGCGCCGGCAGGAGGAGCAGGCCAAGATGGACGCCCTCAAGGGCGACGGCGGCAACTCCTGGGGCAACCAGATGCGTTCGTACGTCCTGCACCCGTACCAGATGGTCAAGGACCTGCGGACCGAGCACGAAGTGGGAAACCCCGAGGCCGTGTTCAACGGCGAGATCGACGGATTCCTCGAGGCCGGAATTCGCTGGCGCAAGCAGCAGGAGAAGTAACCGGGCGAATTGACACCGCTTTGTCGACAAGGCAACTGCCGTTCTCCGGACGGCAGTTGCCTTGTGTGTGTGGGTTGTCTGGGTTTTACGTCACAGTCACATGTCCGCACGGCAGGCAAATGCCGTTCATCCGGACATCGCGTACGCAACGACCTTGACGTTGCTATGAAAAGTGGGAATGGTGACGCGTGGCATGCGTATGTTCGGGGTGCATGTGAACCGGGGGGCTTCGACAAGGCCGCCTGTGACGCCGTGGCCCCGTGCGCTGCTCCACTGACGATGAGCTACTGGGGGTAGCAGGCAGATGACCAAGAAGACGCGGATCCGCGTGGCGCGGATAGCCGCCGGTGCGGTGATCGCAGCCGGTGCTTCACTGACCGCCGCGGGTGCCGCTTCGGCCCTCGACGTCGGCGTGAACGTCGCCGGCCTGAACGTGGGCGCCTCCGCCGACGGCGACGGTGTCGGCGTGACCGTCGACGGCGACGACCCGACGCCGTCGGTGCCGGTCCCGACCCCGTCCGACACGGGGCTTCCGACCGTCGACCCGACTCCGACGGTCGTGCCGCCCACCGAGGAACCGCCGGAGCCCTCCACCGAGCCCACCGAGCCGACCGACCCCACCGAGCCGGGCAACGGCAACGGCGGGGGCAACGGCAACGGTGGGGGTAACGGCAACGGTGGGGGTAACGGCAACGGTGGCGGCGACAGCACCGGCGGCAACGACACCGACCCGGACGGCGGCTCCGAGCCCGTCGAGCAGGGTGAGGGCCGCTCGGCCCTGACCGACACCGGCTCGGACACCTCCTCCGACACCTCGGCGCAGGGCAAGAGTGACGGCGAGCTGGCCGAGACGGGCGCGGGACAGACCGCGTTTCTGCTGGTCGGCGCGGCCACGATGATCGCCGGCGGTATCGGCTTCCGGATGCTCCCGCGCCTCGCGGGCGGCCGCGGCGGTGCCGCAGCCTGACGCACGACCGCGTGGGACACGCGTGAGAAGGGCCCGGAGCAGCTGGCTCCGGGCCCTTCCCGTGTCACGGTGCCGGGGGCGTCGTCCCCGGTCCTGCAGTGCCTAGTGCTGTGACCGTAAAGGTTCACCCTGTCACGCCCCCCGGCACGGCACCTCGCCGCGTTGTCGGACCGCGCGAGTACGTCCAGTACGAGCTGCGGCCCTCCGCCTTGCGATGCACCGCCCCGGACGCCGCGACCCGGCAAACCTTTGCGGCCACAGCACTAGTGGGTCAGCAGCGCCACCGCGGCGATCAGCACGGCGAGCAGTGCGATCAGTGCCATCGGGTTCATTCCGGCGAAGGGGCTCTCCTGCTGGAGACGCTCCCGGTTCGCGCGGCAGACGTGGCAGCGGCCCTCGCTCACGGGCGACGCGCAGTTCGCGCACACCAGTCGGTCGTACGTCATGCGCCGGCCCTCCTTGCGCTGTCTCTCCGCGTGTATAACGCTGCGGGGAACGCGACCGTTCCCCCTCCACTGTGCCAGGTTCCGCGGATTTCGGCGCGGCTCGCCCTGTCCTGCCCGGTCCTGGCGGGATCGAAGCCCGTTCCCGGCCTGAAGCTGCCCCTCCGGACCCTCAGATCCGGGACAAAACGTGCAAGCTTCGCGCAACCGTGTTCGCCGACTGCGCTCGCGCACCCGGTTCGCGTATGGTCACGCACACCTACCCCCGGCGACCCGTGGTGCATCCGTGATCCGATTCGACAACGTCTCCAAGGTCTACCCCAAGCAGACCCGGCCCGCTCTCAGGGATGTCTCCCTGGAGGTCGAGCGCGGCGAGTTCGTGTTCCTCGTGGGGTCCTCCGGCTCCGGGAAGTCCACCTTCCTCAGGCTGGTGCTCCGCGAGGAGCGGGCCAGCCACGGTCAGGTGCACGTCCTGGGCAAGGACCTCGCGCGCCTCTCCAACTGGAAAGTGCCGCATATGCGCCGCCAGCTGGGGACCGTCTTCCAGGACTTCCGTCTCCTGCCGAACAAGACGGTCGCCGAGAACGTCGCCTTCGCGCAGGAGGTCATCGGCAAGTCGCGCGGCGAGATCCGCAAGTCCGTGCCCCAGGTGCTCGACCTCGTCGGACTGGGCGGCAAGGAGGACCGCAGGCCCGGCGAGCTCTCGGGCGGTGAGCAGCAGCGTGTGGCCATCGCGCGTGCCTTCGTCAACCGGCCGAAGCTCCTCATCGCCGACGAGCCGACCGGAAACCTCGACCCGCAGACCTCCGTCGGCATCATGAAACTGCTCGACCGCATCAACCGCACGGGCACGACCGTGGTGATGGCGACCCACGACCAGAACATCGTGGACCAGATGCGCAAGCGCGTCATCGAGCTGGAGCAGGGCCGTCTCGTCCGCGACCAGGCGCGCGGCGTCTACGGCTACCAGCACTGACGATCCACGGAAAGGCTCAAACGAACGCCATGCGCGCCCAGTTCGTTCTGTCGGAGATCGGTGTCGGTCTCCGTCGCAATCTGACGATGACCTTCGCGGTCATCGTCTCGGTCGCCCTCTCTCTCGCCCTGTTCGGCGGTTCGCTCCTGATGAGCGATCAGGTGAACACGATGAAGGGCTACTGGTACGACAAGGTCAACGTCTCCATCTACTTCTGCAACAAGAGCGACGCGGAGTCCGACCCCAGCTGTGCCAAGGGTGCGGTCACCACCGAGCAGAAGGAACAGGTCAAGACCGACCTGGACAAGATGACGACCCTCGTGGAGAAGGTCACCTACGAGTCCAAGGACGAGGCCTACAAGCACTACAAGGAGCAGTTCAGCGACTCCCCGCTGGCCGCCTCCCTCACGCCGGACCAGATGCAGGAGTCGTACCGCATCAAGCTGAAGGACCCGGAGAAGTACCAGGTCATCGCGACCGCCTTCGACGGCCGTGCCGGGGTGCAGTCCGTCCAGGACCAGAAGAGCACCCTCGACAACCTCTTCGAGCTGCTGAACGGCATGAACTGGGCCGCCCGCGCGGTCATGGCGATGATGCTCGTCGTCGCCCTGATGCTGATCGTCAACACGGTGCGCGTCTCGGCGTTCAGCCGCCGCCGTGAGACCGGCATCATGCGGCTGGTGGGCGCGTCCGGCTTCTACATCCAGGCGCCGTTCATCATGGAGGCCGCGGTCGCCGGGCTCATCGGCGGCGGTGTGGCGTGCGGCTTCCTCGTGGTCGCCCGGTACTTCATCATCGACCACGGCGTGGCCCTGTCGGAGAAGCTGAATCTGATCGACTTCATCGGCTGGGACGCGGTGTTCACCAAGCTGCCGCTCATCCTCGCGACGAGTCTGGTGATGCCCGCGCTGGCCGCGTTCTTCGCGTTGCGCAAGTACCTGAAGGTGTGACACATGCCAAGAGGGCCGTACTGCCAACGGGCGGTACGGCCCTCTCGCGTTGTCCTAGACTCACCGGCATGTCAGGTCGTGACCTGTTCTGTCAGCCCCGCCGCATCGGCCGCGGGGCCGCCCTGACGTTGGTCTTCGCCGGAGTGCTCGCCGCCGGGGCCGCGACCGGATCCCTCCCCGAGCACGGCCGGAAAACTCCGTCCGCCGCGGCGCGGCCCCACCCGGCCGGCCACCGCGAGGACGTCACCCGGGCCGCCGCCGAGGCCATGGCCGACGGCAAGTCACCCAAGGAGGCCGCCGAACGCGCGGTCAGCCGCAGCGGGGACCGCTGGAGCGCCGTCTACTCCCGGGGCGAGTACGAGGAGTTCGAAGAGGCCCTCGACGGCGAGTACACCGGCGTCGGGCTGTGGGCCAGGCGCGAGCGGGACGGCCGTATCCAGGTGTCCCGCGTGCGGAGCGGCTCGCCCGCCGCGACCGCCGGGATCCGCAAGGGCGACCGGCTGCGCAGCGTGGACGGCCGGGCGGTGGAGGGCCGCCCGGTGACGGAGGTCGTCTCGCTGCTGCGCGGGGACACCGAGGACGCCTCGGCGGGCACCGAGGTCTCCGTGGGCCTGGAACGCGGCACGCGCGCGTGGAGCGAGACGCTGCGCCGGGCCCGCCTGTCCACGGACTCCGTGACGGTGCACCGGCTCTCCGGCGGCGTCACCGTGATCAAGGTCGCCGCCTTCACCAAGGGCTCAGGAGAGCGGGTGCGCTCCGCGGTCGCCGCGGCGCCGCGGCGGGCAGGCGTCGTCCTCGACCTGCGGGGCAACTCCGGAGGCCTGGTCACCGAGGCCGTCACCGCCGCCTCCGCCTTCCTCGACGGCGGCCTGGTCGCGACGTACGACGTGCGCGGTGCGCAGCGCGCCCTGCACGCCGACCCGGGCGGCGACACGGACCGGCCGCTGGTGACACTCGTCGACGGCGGCACGATGAGCGCCGCGGAACTCCTCACGGGCGCCCTCCAGGACCGCGGCCGGGCGGTCGTCGTGGGCTCCAGGACCTTCGGCAAGGGTTCGGTCCAGTTGCCGAGCCGCCTCCCCGACGGCTCGGTCGCCGAGCTGACCGTCGGGCACTACCGGACCCCCGCGGGACGCACCGTCGACGGCCGCGGCATCACCCCTGACCTGGAGGCGGACGACGAGGCCGTCCGCCGCGCGGTGACCGTACTGAGCGGGCTCGGCGACCCTTCGTAGCGGGGCGGGGGACGGCCGCCGAAATCCGGTTCCCCCGCAGCTCCCCTGTAGTGCGAAAATGGCCAGCACTATGGCCAAGGGAATGTACGTACCGAAAGAGTCCCAGCAGAAGCAGGGCAGCCAGGGAGCGGCCGGCAGGCCCAAGGACGGCAAGAAGAAGATCGTCGCGCAGAACAAGAAGGCGCGGCACGACTACGCGATCGTCGACACCTACGAGGCCGGCCTCGTGCTCACCGGCACCGAGGTGAAGTCGCTGCGGCAGGGGCGGGCGTCGCTCACCGACGGCTTCGTCCAGATCGACGGCAACGAGGCGTGGCTGCACAACGCCCACATCCCGGAGTACAGCCAGGGCACCTGGACCAACCACACGGTGCGCCGCAAGCGCAAGCTGCTGCTGCACCGCGAGGAGATCGACAAGCTGGAGTCGAAGTCGCAGGAGACGGGTCACACGATCGTGCCCCTGGCGCTGTACTTCAAGGACGGGCGCGCGAAGGCCGAGATCGCGCTGGCCCGGGGCAAGAAGGAGTACGACAAGCGCCAGACCCTGCGGGAGAAGCAGGACCGGCGCGAGTCGGACCGGGCGATCGCGGCGGCCAAGCGCAAGCAGCGCGCCCAGTAACCGGCCCGCCGCGGGGAATGCGCTGGCATCGCGGTGCGTCGGTCACGTACGATGGCACTGCACCTCACAGCGGGTGCGTGGACCGCGAGGTCCGGCTTTGAAAAATCAACATGGGGATGATCGGTTTCGACAGCGGCTGTCGAAGCAGGGGAAGCGAGCCGAGGAAGCGGCAATGATCTCGTTAACCATATGTCGCAACAAATAATCGCCAATTCCAAGAGCGATTCCCAGTCCTTCGCCCTCGCTGCCTAATAAGCAGTGAGTGAAGGACCCTTAATGGGTGTCAGCCCGGGAGTGTTCCCGACCCGGATCCTGGCATAATCTAGGGAACTAAACCATCGGGCCCGGTCACGGGGTCCGATGGGAAATCAAACAGTGACTGAGCCCGTCGGAGACTTGTTCGCGTGATCTCCGGGGCTGAGAAAATCGCAGCGAACTGCGCTCGGAGAAGCCCTGATTCTGCACCGTTGGACGCGGGTTCGATTCCCGCCATCTCCACCACCCCATGTTTGTGACACAGTGACGAAGGCCCGTTGCCCCGGCAGCGGGCCTTCGTCATGCCGCTTTCCCGGGGCGGCCACCAGCCGCGGGGCCTCTGTTGTGGTGTCCCACCCCATATCCGAGGGTCGTTCACGCTTCTACCGTCCCTCTCCATGACGCAGACCAGAGCCGCATCACCCCCTGTCGTCCTGGTGGCCGTGCTGGCCGCCCTTCTCTCCGTCCTGCTGGTGCCCGCGAAAGCCTCGGCGGCCTCCCTCCAGGAAGTGACGGGCTTCGGGTCGAATCCCGGAGCGCTGAAGATGTACCGCTACGTTCCCGAAGCGCTGCCCGCCGGGCGGCCCGTCGTCGTCGCCATGCACGGCTGCACGCAGAACGCCGCCGGGTACGGCACCGGCAGCGGCTGGCTCCAGCTCGCCGACCGCTGGGGCTTCTCCGTCGTGCTGCCGCAGCAGCAGAGCGCCAACAACCCCTCGTCCTGCTTCGACTGGTTCCAGAGCGGGGACATCGGGCGCGGTCAGGGCGAGGCCGCGTCCGTCGCGCAGATGGTGGACCGGCAGCTCGCCGACGTGTCGGGCGACGCCGCGCGCGTGTACGTCACCGGACTGTCCGCGGGCGGCGGGATGACCGCCGTGATGATGGCGGCGTATCCCGAGAAGTTCGCCGCGGGCGGCGTCGTCGCGGGCCTGCCCTACGGCTGCGCGCAGGCCGCCGGGTCGCCGTACGTGTGCATGTACGTCGGTGCCACCCAGACCCCGCGGCAGTGGGGCGACCGGGTGCGGGCCGCGCGGCCCGGCCACACCGGGCCCTGGCCGACGCTGACCGTGCTCCAGGGCACCGCCGACCACACGGTGAAGCCCGTCAACATGACCGACCTGATGAAGCAGTGGACCGACGTCCACGGCGCCGACCAGACAGCGGACGCCGCCGACACCGTCGCCGGCTACCCGCACCAGGTCTTCCGCGACGGCGCGGGCCGGACGGTCGTGGAGACGTACGGCATCACCGGGATGGGACACGGGCAGCCCGTCGACCCGGGCACCGGGAGCGCGCAGTGCGGGACGGCGGGGGCGTACCTCCTCGATGTGAACCTGTGTGCCGCCCATGCGCTCGGGCACGCGTGGGGGCTCGGCTGAGACGCGGGCACCTTGTCGGGGAACCGCCGCGGTGCCCGTGGCGCGAGCCGGCCCCCTGCTGATCCTCCCCGCGCCGGAACGAGCGCGGCCTGCCGGGCGGTGGCCGTGTCACGGGGCCGCCTGGCGTCTGCGGCCGGGCGGCCCTGCGTCACTGGGCCGCCCGGCGGGCCGTACTGGAGCGTTCCGTCAGCCGGGGGGCCAGCAGGGTCGCCGCGGGGACGGCCGCGCCGCGCAGCTTCCTCATCAGCAGGTCCACGGCGCCCGCGGCCACCTCGGCCGTCGGGACGGGCACGCAGGTGACGGGCACCCGGGTCCGCTCGGCCGCCTCGTCCGGGCAGATCGCGGTCACCGAGAGGTCGCCTGGCACCCGCAGCCCGAGCGCCTCGAAGGCGTCGATCATGGGCTCCAGGACCGCCTCGTTGTGCACCACGACGCCGGTGAGGGAGGGCCGCTCCCGCAGCAGCCGCTCCGCCATGGCGCGGGCGGCGGCGGGCGCGGCCTCGCACGGGTGCACCGAGGACGACAGCCCGTGCCGGTCGGCCGCGGCGGTGAAACCCGCTACGACGCGCCGTGCGAACCCCGTCTCCCGCGCGTACACCTCGGGCGGTGGGCCGACCAGGGCCACCACCCGGTGCCCGAGCCGTGCCAGCTGCTCGACGCAGACCTCGCCGGCCGCCCGGAAGTCGAGGTCGATGCAGGTGAAACCGTCGGCCGCGGCCGGGAATCCGATCAGTACCGAAGGCCGGTCCAGGGTCCGCAGCAGCGGCAGCCGTCCGTCGCGCAGCTGGACGTCCATCACGATCAGCGCGTCCACCAGTGCGGTGTCCGCGACCCGCCGCAGCCCCTCCTCACCCTCCTCCCGCGTCACCAGGAGCACGTCGTGGTCGTGCCGGCGCGCGGCCGTCACCACCGACCCCGCGAACCGCATCACCGCGGGCACCTGGACGCCCGGCCGCAGGGGCACCACCAGCGCCAGCACCTTGCACGGGCTGCCGAGCGGGCGGGCGCCCGCGTGCGGGCGGTAGCCCAGCTCTCGGACGGACGCCTCGACGCGCTGCCGGGTCGCCGCGGAGATCGGGCGCTTGCCGCTCAGGGCGTACGAGACGGTGCTGGCGGACACGCCGGCGTGCCGCGCCACATCGGTGATCCTGACCATCGGTGGGTCCCCGTTTCCGCTCCTGCTCCGGATCCAGCCGCGGGAACGGGGGTCTCGCCCTCGTCCTCGCCCGCATCGCGCGTCCGTCCCCGCCGGTCCGGGGGACGGGACCCTGTCGAAGCGCTTCGACGGGGGAAGGTATGTGGGGGGCGTGGGCACGTCAATGGGATGGGCGGGATTCGCCCGGCGGTTCGACGGGCCGGACGGCGACCGGGACGCTGGGCTCGGGCCGGCCGTGCTGTCAGGAGCCGCCTCCTTCTCGTACCGTCCCCGCCGTCGCGATCAGCAGCGCGAGGCCGGCCGCGGTGACGGGCACTCCGAAGGCCGCCGTGGCCGAGGCGTGCTCCACCGCCCAGCCGCCCAGGGCCCGAGCCGCACGCGATGCCTCCGAGAAGGCCCGTCACCGCCAGCGTCATGCCCTCGTTCAGCCGTCCCCCGGGCGTGCGGCCCTGGACGAGGGTCATGCCGGTGATCATCGTCGGAGCGGTGGCCAGGCCTGCGACGAACAGGGCGGCGGCGAGGACCGGGAGGGAGCCGGTCAGGGACGCGGCGGCCGGCGGCAGGGTGAGCAGCGCGGTCATCGCGGCCAGGCACCACGGGTACCGGCGCCCGGCAGGACCGCCCGGCTTCAGCGCCCCGTACAGCAGGCCGGCCGTGCAGGAACCGGCCGCCTGCAGGGCGAGGATCACCCCGGCGGCGGACCGGTGACCGTGCGCCTCCGCGAACGCGATCGTGACGATCTCCATCGAGCCGAAGACGGCGCCGACGGCCAGGAAGGCGAAGAGCAGCGGAACCATGCCGGGCGCACGCAGCGGAGACACGCCACCCGTGACCGCGCCCCGCCGCGGCGGCGGCTCGGTGGAACGCTGGGCGGCGAAGAGCAGGACGCCGGTCACCAGCAGGACGGCGCCGGTCAGCGTGCCGGCCTCCGGGAAGAACGTCCCGCACAGCAAGGCCGCGAGCACCGGGCCGAGCATGAAGCACAGCTCGTCCGCGGCCTGTTCGAAGGAGTTCGCGGTGTGCAGCGCCGCGGCGTCGCCGTCGAGGAGGTGGGCCCAGCGGGCGCGCGACATGCCGCCGGTGTTGGGTGTCGTGGCGGTGGCGGCGTAGGCGGCGAAGAGGGTCCAGGCCGGTGCGTCCAGGCGGACGCAGAGCAGCAGCACGAGCGAGCCGAGCGCGGCGAACACCGTCGCGGGGACGGCGACCCGGGCCTGCCCGTACCGGTCCACGAGCCGGGCCGTCCACGGGGCGACCACCGCGGTCGCGGCCAGACCGGTGGCCGTGACGGCACCGGCCAGCGCGTACGATCCGCGCGATCCGGCGATCATGACGACCGCGCTGATGCTGAACATGCCCATGGGCAGGCGGGCGAGCAGGTTCCCCGCGGTGAAGGCGCGGGCGCCGGGCACGGCGAGGAGCCGGCGGTAGGGGTTGCGCGGAGGGACCTTCCGCCCCGGCGGGCCGCCCTCCGGCTGCGCGGACCCCCGGCGGCGCGGGCCGAAGTCGGCGACGACCAGGGTGTCCCCGGTGACGGTGACGGCGACGGTGAACAGGAGCGGGGGAGGCCCCTCGGAGGGCGGTTGCGGCATGGATCAACGGTCGCCCGCGGGGCCCGCGGCGGTCCAACACCGAAGTCGGTGGTGATTGACGCACCCCGGTTGTAAGTTCGCCGGGTGCCCGCCGACCCCCGCCTGCTGCGCGCCTTCCTGGCCGTCGCCGAAGAGCTCCACTTCACCCGCGCCGCGTCCCGCCTCCACGTCGCCCAGCAGGCGCTGAGCCGGGACATCCGCCGCCTGGAGCGCGAGCTGGGGACGGAGCTGTTCGCCCGGACGACCCGGCAGGTGGCCCTGACGTCCGACGGGGTCCGGCTGCTGCCGTACGCGCGCCGGGTCGTCGAGGCGCAGGACGCGCTGCTGTCCGTCTTCGGCCGGGGCGGCCCCGCGCGGCAGCGGTCCGCACCGGAAGCACCCCTGCTCGTCGACATCAACTCGGCGGGTCTCATCTCCGGCCTCGTCCTCGACCGCGCCCGCGAACTCGCCCCGGACTGCGAGCTGATGGCCCGTTTCGAGAGCGGTCTGACGGGAGCGGCACTGGAGATGCTCGCCGGGCGGCTCGACGCGTCGTTCGGGCGCTTCGCCGGCCTCGACCCGGCGGTACGGGCGCGCCTGGAACAGCAGCCCGTCCGGTACGAGCCGATGGCCGTCGTCCTGCCCGCGGACCACCGCCTCGCCGCTCTGGACGCGGTGCCGCTGGACGCCCTCGCGGGCGAGACGGTGTACGCGGGCGCGGGCAACCCCAGGACGCTGGAGTGGACCGACCTCGCCGTCCGGCTGTTCGACGGACGCGGGATCGAGGTGGCGTCGCCCGCGCCGGTGGCCATCGGCGCCGAGGAGTTCCGGCGGGTGATGGCCAGGACCCGGACCCCCGTTCTCGCCGTGGTGGACTTTCCGGCCATGCCGGAGTCGGTGCTGCGGCCGCTCGTCGATCCCGTGCCGCTGTCACCCGTGTCGCTCGTGTGGCGAAAGGGGCTGGTGCATTCGGGGCTCGACGCGCTGCGTCGCGCGGCCCTCGAACTGGCTGGCGAGAAAGGGTGGTTGCACCGCCCGGCCGGTGGATGGATTCCGGCCACCGATGCGCTCATCATGAAGTGTCATTGATGACTTAGCGCAACGGGGCCCGCTCGCTCAAACGCCCCGCCGCGCAGGTCGTCAGGGGCCGGCTGCGCCGGCTGCTGCCCCCGATGTGGCTGCTCGGCGCGGTCGGTGTCTCCGGCATGGTCCTCCAGGGATGGGGACCGGACGCCGAGGGGCACCCCGGCTGGTGGTGGCTGCACCTCGGCTTCTGGATCCTCCCGCTCAGCGACCCGCCCTACCCGGAGGGGCTCGCCGGGCTGCCCGGCTTCGTCGGCGAGGACTGGGCGACGGAGTTCGCGGGGCCCCTGTGGTCTCTGCGGGCGTACCTCTGGTTCGTCCTGCTGTCGCCCCTCCTGCTGCGGGCGCTGCGCGCGCTCCCGTGGGCGACGATCCGGTCGCCGGTCGCCGGTCGCCGGTCGCCGGTCGTCCTGGCCCTGGCGCTCGACCTCGGGTACGTCACGCCGCCCGGCGAGCTGATCCCCTCGACCCTCACGGACTTCAGCACCTTCGGCGCCTGCTGGATCCTCGGCATGGCCCACCAGGAGGGCGTCCTGAGGCGCATCCCGCGCTATGTCGTCCCGTCGGTGGCACCGGCCGTCGCGGGCCTCGGCCTCTGGTACGCGATGAGACACAATCTCACCGAGGGGCACGACCTCGACGACATCCCGGTCGGCCAGGCCCTGTGGTCGTTCGCCACGGTGCTGCTGCTCCTGCACCTCAGCCCGTCGTGGTCCGAGTGGCCCCGGCTGCTGCGCCGCTGGGACCGGCTGATCACGCTGTTCAACTCCCGCGCGGTGACGATCTACCTCTGGCACAACATGTGCATCCTGATCGCCGCCACGCTGTGGGACCGGCTGTGGGGCTTCGACGTGATGTGGCGCCACTACGCCTGGCTGCTGGAGAGCCCCTGGCCGGTACTGGCCCTCACCTGGCTGCTCGTCGGCGGCTGCGTCGTGTGCTTCGGCTGGGTGGAGGACCTGGCGGCCGTGCGCACACCGCGGCTCTGGCCGGACGGCTCCCCGCGCAGGCGGGCCGGCAGCCACCGCGGCTGACCACCGCTCCCGCGCCGCACCGACGGCGCGGGGGCCCGCCGCACCGACGGCCCGGGGGGCCGGCCGCACGGCACGGCCCGGGCCTGCCGTGACGGGCAGGCCCGGGCCGTGCCGTGCGCCACCCGCCCGGCCGGGCCGCCGGGCCTCACCGCCGTGTCCGGCCGTGCGTGAGAGCAACGTTCCCTTCCGGTCACCCACAGCCACAGTCCGGAAACGCGCTCTCCCTACCTTCAGGAGTCGTCACCCGTACGACACCTGAGCACCGGAGAACCGTGGAGGCGTCATGACAGCCCCGAGCACAGCCCCCGCACTGAGCAGGGGAGGCCGCTGGATCGACGAGTGGGACCCCGAGGACGAGACCTTCTGGAAGGAGACGGGTGAGAAGGTCGCCCGGCGGAACCTGCTCTTCTCCGTGCTGTCCGAGCACATCGGGTTCTCGATCTGGACCATGTGGTCCGTGCTGGTGCTGTTCATGGGCCCGGAGTACGGCCTGACCCCCGCCGACAAGTTCCTGCTCACGTCGGTGGTGACCCTGGTCGGTGCCGTCGTCCGGGTGCCGTACACCTTCGCGGTGGCGATCTTCGGCGGACGGAACTGGACGATCGTGTCGGCGAGCCTGCTGCTCATCCCGACGATCGCCGCGTTCGTCGTCATGGAACCGGGGACCTCCTTCTCCACCTTCCTGCTCATCGGCCTGCTCGCGGGCATCGGCGGCGGCAACTTCGCCTCCAGCATGACCAACATCAACGCGTTCTTCCCGTTGCGGAAGAAGGGCTGGGCGCTCGGCCTCAACGCCGGCGGCGGCAACATCGGCGTGCCGGTGATCCAGCTCGTGGCCCTCGCGATCATCGGGGCGGGCGGCGGGCCGCGGGTCCTGCTCGGCATCTACATCCCGCTCATCCTCGTCGCCGCCGCGCTCGCCGCCGTCTACATGGACAACATCTCGTCGGTGAAGAACGACACCGGCGCCGCCAGGGACGCCGCGAAGGACGGCCACACCTGGATCATGGCGTTCCTCTACATCGGGACGTTCGGCTCGTTCATCGGCTACAGCTTCGCGTTCGGCCAGGTGCTGCAGAACCAGTTCGGGCGCACTCCGCTGGAGGCGGCCTACGTCACCTTCATCGGCCCGCTGCTCGGCTCGCTGATCCGGCCCGTCGGCGGCTGGCTCGCCGACCGGTACGGCGGCTCGAAGATCACGCTGTGGAACTTCGTCGCGATGGCCGCCGCGACCTCCGTCATCATCGTCGCCTCGATGCAGAAGTCACTGCCGCTGTTCACCGTCGCCTTCATCGCGCTGTTCGTGCTCAGCGGCCTCGGCAACGGCTCGACGTACAAGATGATCCCCGGCATCTTCCAGAACAAGGCCCTCGCCAGGGGCCTGACCGGTGAGGCGGCCGCCGCGTACGGCCGGCGGCTGTCCGGGGCCTCCATGGGGCTCATCGGCGCGGTCGGCGCGCTCGGCGGCGTCGCCATCAACCTCGCCTTCCGGCAGTCCTTCCTCTCCTACGGCTCCGGAACGGGCGCGTTCGTCTCCTTCCTGGCCTTCTACGGGGTCTGCTTCGCGGTCACCTGGGCCGTATACCTTCGACGTCCGGCCGCCGCCCGGACCTCCACGGCGGCGGCTTCGGACACGAACGCGCAGCTCAGCTACGCCGAAGTGTGACGTTACACGCGCGACATGCGGCTGATCCGAGCCTGTCACGGGGCGTTGACAGGCTCGGGCCAGCCGCAACCGCACGACGACTCGAGCGCACGACGAGAGCCGGGACGAAAGCCATGTACGACGAACAGCAGCGACCAGACCACGGCCCCCTCGCCGGGTTCACCGTGGGCGTGACGGCCGCACGTCGGGCCGACGAACTGGGGGCCCTGCTTCAGCGCCGGGGCGCCTTCGTGGTGCACGCGCCCGCCCTGCGCATCGTGCCGCTCGCCGACGACAGCGAACTGCTCACCGCCACCAAGGAACTGCTCGACGAGGCGCCGGACGTCGTGGTCGCCACCACCGCCATCGGATTCCGGGGGTGGGTCGAGGCCGCCGACGGGTGGGGGCTCGGCGAGGACCTGCTGGCGCGGCTGCGCGGGGTGGAGCTGCTCGCCCGCGGTCCCAAGGTCAAGGGCGCGATCCGGGCCCAGGGACTGACCGAGGCCTGGTCGCCGTCCTCCGAGTCCATGGCGGAGGTGCTCGACCGGCTGCTCGACGAGGGCGTGGACGGCCGCCGTATCGCGATCCAGCTGCACGGCGAGCCGCTGCCCGGGTTCGTGGAGTCGCTGCGGGCCGCGGGAGCCGAGGTGGTGGGTGTCCCGGTGTACCGGTGGATGCCGCCGGAGGACATCGGGCCCGTCGACCGGCTGCTCGACGCGACCGTCACCCGCGGGGTGGACGCGCTCACCTTCACCAGCGCGCCCGCCGCCGCGTCCCTGCTCTCCCGCGCCGAGGACCGCAACCTGCTGCCCGAACTCCTCGCCGCCCTCCACCACGACGTCCTGCCCGCCTGCGTGGGCCCCGTCACCGCCCTGCCGTTGCAGGCCCACGGCATCGACACCGTCCAGCCCGAGCGCTTCCGGCTCGGGCCCCTCGTCCAGCTGCTGTGCCAGGAACTCCCGGCTCGCGCCCGTACGTTGCCGGTCGCGGGCCACCGGGTGGAGATCCGCGGGCACGCGGTGCTGGTCGACGAGGAGCTGCGGCCCGTGCCGCCCGCCGGGATGTCCCTGCTGCGGGCGCTCGCCCGGCGGCCCGGCTGGGTGGTCGCACGGGCCGACCTGCTGCGCGCCCTGCCCGGCGCGGGCCGTGACGAACACGCCGTGGAGACGGCGATGGCACGGCTGCGGACCGCGCTCGGCGCGCCCAAGCTGATCCAGACGGTGGTCAAGCGCGGCTACCGGCTCGCGCTCGACCCGGCCGCGGACGCCAAGTACGCCGACTCCTGAGGTTCCTGGGGCCGGCCGGTCCGCCCGAACACGACGAGCGCCCGGGCCAGGCAGCCCAGCGCGAGGGTGGACAGCAGCGCCCGTACGACGTTCCACGCCACCCAGGGGTCCTCGAACTCCTCGCGCACGGCGGCCGGATCGGCGATCCGCGCCGGGTCGCCGGCGTCCGCGAGACCGTCGTTGAGCGGGATGTTCCCGGCCACGGTCACGACGAGGGCGAGAACGACGGCGAGCAGCGCCGCCGCCACCCAGCCGCGGAGCCCCGGTCTGCCGCGCGACTGCCACGCGGACACCGCGGTGAGCAGCGGCGCGCCCAGGAAGCTCAGGAAGAACAACGGGTTCTGGATCACCTCGTTGATGTTCTGCATGACCTCGATGAAGACGCGGTCGTCGCTGCGGGCCAGCGCCGGCATCACGGCGCAGGCGAATATGTAGAAGACTCCGGCGCTCAGGCCCGTCGCGACCGCGGCCGCACCCAGCACTCCTGCGGCGGCCGTGCGCCGCCCCCCGTTGTTTCGTGTCATGCCGGCCAGTCAACCGGCGCGGCCGGCCCGCGCCCATGGCCCAGCCGCGCGGGCGCATAAGCGGACGTCCAGCGCGGGGGTTCCCGCGGCGGCCGGGGAAAGGCACTGTAGGGGTACGGACCCCGCACCGACCCTCGCGGTAACCCAAGGCGGTGACAGGCACATGGCATCGGGCACGGCCACGGCCTCGTACGAGATGCGGTTCGACTCCGGGCGGATCTGCCTGGACCTGGTGGCGACCAGCCATCCCGAGGAACGGCTCCGCTCGGCCGGGCGGTTGCGGGCCTGGATCGCCGGCTCGGGCCTGGTGCCGGCCGGCACACCGCTGGCCGCGGTCGACGAGGCCTGGCTCGCCGCCTGCCGCGAACTGCGTGCCGACATCGAACGGTTGGTGAGCGCGGAGCTGGACGGCCGCCCCGCCGACGCGGCCCTCGCCCGGGTCAACGCGCGCGCCGAGCACCCGCCGCCCGTACCGCGCGCCGTGCGCGCGGAGGACGGGACGCTGCTGCGCCGGCTGCGCGGACCGCTGCTGCGCGCCGGTGTGCTGTCGGCCCTGTCCCGCGACGCGCTGGAGCTGCTCACCGACCCCGCCGCCCGGGCGAGTCTCCGGCGCTGCGAGGGGGACAACTGCCGGATCGTGTACCTGGACACCTCACGGGGGCGCCGGCGCCGGTGGTGCTCCAGCGAGGTGTGCGGCAACCGGGAGAGAGTGGCCCGCCACCGGCGCCGGGCGGCGCTCGCCCGGACGTGAACTACCCTCCTGTCACATCCCTGCCAAGAAATTTGTGCGACCACTTTGAACACAGGCGTATCCGCGTCCGTACCCGGTGGTGAGCGATGGACTGGGGGACCCCGGTCGAATCGGGGACACCGGAGGTAGGCGTGCGCAAGGATTCCGCAGTGGCTGATGAACGCCCGCCAAGGGCACGACATCGTGCGTCCCAGCCCTCGGAACCGGACGAGGACCTGATGCGTGCGCTGTACCGGGAACACGCGGGCCCCCTGCTCGCGTACGTGCTGAGGCTGGTCGCCGGTGACCGGCAACGGGCCGAGGACGTCGTGCAGGAGACGCTCATCCGTGCCTGGAAGAACGCCGGTCAGCTCAATCGAGCGACCGGTTCGGTACGCCCCTGGCTGGTGACGGTCGCCCGGCGCATCGTCATCGACGGCCACCGCAGCCGGCAGGCCCGGCCGCAGGAGGTCGACCCGTCGCCGCTGGAGGTCATCCCCGCGGAGGACGAGATCGACAAGGCGTTGTGGCTGATGACACTGTCTGACGCGCTGGACGACCTGACCCCTGCTCACAGGGAAGTCCTGGTCGAGACGTACTTCAAAGGGCGTACGGTCAATGAGGCGGCCGAGACGCTCGGCATCCCCAGCGGCACGGTGCGCTCCAGAGTTTTCTACGCACTGCGGTCGATGAAGCTGGCACTGGAGGAGCGGGGGGTGACGGCATGAGCATTTACGGGGGATTCGGAACGGGTAGTCCTGGATCCATGCAGGGATCACAAGGCCCTAACGAGCACGAGACCGTCGGCGCCTACGCGCTCGGCATACTCGACGACGCCGAGGCGACCGCCTTCGAGGCGCACCTCGCCACCTGCGAATGGTGCGCCCAGCAGCTCGACGAGCTGGCCGGGATGGAACCGATGCTGGCGGCCCTGGCCGACCTGCCCGGCTCCCAGGGCACGCCGTCCATCGGCGAGTCCCTGTCCGCCCGCCCCGGCCCGCGGCTCGCGGAGCGGCTGGTCGACGAGGTCGCGGAGCGGCGTGCCCGCAAGCGCCGGCGGGGGATGTACCTGGTGGCGGCCGCGGCCGCGCTGATCATCGGCGGTCCGCTGACCGTGATGGCGGTCAGCGGGGGCGACGACACCACGCAGAACCAGGCCGGGATGGCGCACCCGACCAGCCCCGCCAAGGCGGCCTTCCAGGTCATGAAGGACAAGTCCCGGGCCACCGACCCGAGCACCAAGGTCAACGCCGTGGTCGCGACGGAGTCGAAGCCCTGGGGCACGCACGCCGTCCTGGAACTCAAGAACGTCAAGGGCCCGCTCAAGTGCTCCCTCATCGCCGTCGGCAAGAACGGCGAGCGCGAGACCGTCACCTCCTGGTCGGTCCCGAAGTGGGGGTACGGCATCGACGACGCCACGACGGAGCAGGCCAAGCAGCCGCTCTACGTGCACGGCGGCGCCGCCTTCGCCCCGGACGAGATCGACCACTTCGAGGTCATGACCTTCGACGGCAGGCGGCTCGTGGAAGTGGACGTGTGACCCTCCCGCCGCGGGACGCGTGAGCGAACCCGCGGCGGGACGTAGCCTGGCGGGCCCCCCTTCGCGTACGGTTGACGGCTGCCCAGCACGTCAGAAGGGGGCCCGGTGGCCGCTCAGGTTCAACAGCAGGCCGCGCTCGGTCCGGTCGGGGGTTCCGCCGCGCTCGACTCGGCCGCGGATTCCGTACGCGACCGGGAGATCGGCGTCGAACAGGAACACCTGGACCGGGTGTACCAACGGCTCGAGGAGAAGATCCACGAGGCCGAGTTCCTGATGAACGACGCCGCCCAGCGCGGTCAGGTCGGCACACCGGGGGCGCTCGCCGAGCGCGACGCCCAGGTGTTCCGCGCGGGAATTCACCTCAACCGCCTCAACAACGAGTTCGAGGACTTCCTCTTCGGCCGGATCGACCTGCTCCTCGGCAAGGACGGCCAGAAGGGCCCGGACGGCGCGTACACGGCGGTGGACCCGGCCGAGGGCGCCGTCCGCGAGGACAACACCGCGGAGATCGCGGAGACGCTCCACATCGGCCGTATCGGCGTCCTGGACGCCGACTACGCGCCGCTGGTCATCGACTGGCGCGCACCCGCGGCGGCGCCCTTCTACCGCTCGACCCCGGTCGAGCCGGGCCGGGTGGTCCGCCGCCGGGTCATCCGTTCCAAGGGCCGCCGGGTCCTCGGCGTCGAGGACGACCTGATGCGGCCGGAGCTGACCGCGACCCTGGACGGCCGGGAACTCGCGGTGATCGGCGACGGCGCCCTCATGGCCGCCCTCGGCCAGGCCCGCAGCCACTCCATGCGCGACATCGTGGCGTCGATCCAGGCGGAGCAGGACCTGGTGATCCGGGCGCCCGCCGCGTCCGTGACGTACGTCGAGGGCGGCCCGGGCACGGGCAAGACCGCGGTGGCCCTGCACCGCGCCGCCTACCTCCTCTACCAGGACCGCCGCAGATACGCCGGCGGCATCCTGATCGTCTCCCCGACCCCGCTGCTCGTCGCCTACACGGAGGGTGTACTGCCCTCGCTCGGCGAGGAGGGCCAGGTCGCCATCCGCGCCATCGGCTCCCTGGTCGACGGCGCCGAGGCCACCCAGTACGACTCCCCGGCGGTCGCCCGCGCGAAGGGCTCCCACCGCATGCTGAAGGTGCTGCGGAAGGCGGCCAGAGGCGCCCTGGAGACGTCCTTCGGGGGCGACGCCGGGAAGTCGACGGGCGGGGAACAGCTCGCGTTCGGCGAGGAGCCCGGCCGGCCGCAGGGGGCGCCCGCCCGGCTGCGCGTCGTCGCCTTCGGGCGGCGGGTCGAGCTGGAGGCCGCCGAGCTGGACCGCATCCGGCAGAACGCGCTCAGCGGGACGGCGCCCGTGAACCTGCTGCGCCCGCGGGCGCGCAAGCTGCTCCTGGACGCCCTGTGGGCCAGGTCCGGTGCCGGCACGCGGCACACGGACCCCGAGCTGGCCGCGGAACTGCGGTCGTCGTTCGACGAGGACATCACGTCCGAGGACAGCTTCATCGAGTTCCTGGACGCCTGGTGGCCCGAGCTGACCCCGCGGGGCGTGCTGGCGGCCATGGCCGACGAGAAGCGCCTCAACCGCTGGGCCAGGCGGATCCTCAACCCGGGCGAGGTGCGCAAGGTGGCCCGCTCGCTCCGGCGGGACGGACTGTCGGTGCACGACGTGGCCATGCTGGACGAGCTCCAGGCGATCCTCGGGACGCCCGCCCGGCCGCGCAGGAGACGTGACCTCGACCCGATGGACCAGCTCACCGGCCTGGAGGAGCTGATGCCGACGCGCGAGGAGTCCCAGCGCGAGCGGGCCGAGCGGCTCGCCCAGGAACGCACCGAGTACGCGCACGTCATCGTCGACGAGGCGCAGGACCTCACACCCATGCAGTGGCGCATGGTCGGGCGCCGGGGCAGGCACGCCACGTGGACGGTCGTCGGCGACCCCGCCCAGTCCTCGTGGTCCGACCCCGAGGAGGCCGCGCAGGCCCGCGACGAGGCCCTGGGGTCCCGCCCCCGGCGCCGTTTCACCCTGACGGTGAACTACCGCAACCCCGCCGAGATCGCCGAGCTGGCCGCCAGGGTCCTCGCCCTCGCCATGCCCGGCTCGCAGTCCCCGTCGGCCGTACGGTCCACGGGCGTCGAGCCGCGCTTCGCCGTCGCGGGGGACTCGCTCGCCCAGAGCGTCCGGGCGGAGGCGGCGCGGCTGCTCGACCGGGTCGACGGCACGGTCGGCGTCGTGGTCGCCATGAACCGGCGCGAGGAGGCGGCCCGCTGGCTCGCCGGGCTCGGCGGCCGGGTCGTGGCGCTCGGCAGCCTGGAGGCCAAGGGACTGGAGTACGACGCCACGGTCGTGGTGTCGCCCGCGGAGATCGCCGACGAGTCGCCCGCCGGTCTGCGGGTCCTGTACGTGGCCCTGACCCGCGCGACCCAGCAGCTCACCATCGTCTCGGCGGACCGGGACGAGCCGGACGCCCAGGGGGTGCCCGACCTGCTGCGGGACTGAGGAGCGAGGGGTTCTCGCGCGAGGCCGACCCGGTGACCCGGGAAGGAACTTCCGGGACGGGAATTGCCTTGCGGGGATCGTTTGTTACCTTGGACGTGACACCGGCCCGATCCAAGCCCCCGGGCCCAACCTTCGTCGCTACGAGCGACCACTTGCCGCGAGGCGAGCATGGCGGGTCGGTGTCATCAAGCGTCCGAGAGGCCCACGTCACCTGGTGACGTGGGCCTCTGGCGTGTCCCGGCCATCGCGCGTTCCGCTCCGCCCTTCCCTCCCGTCCCCTACTTCTCGTATGGTGGAAGTAGTTTTCCGAAAGTGTCCGGTCGTTGCGAACAAAACGTTCGCAACCCGGGGTGGCTACCACGTACTCCGCGGTAGGTGCGACGATCGGACGACGCCGCCGGGACGCCAGCGCTCCCGCGGCGTACGCAGCGAACACGGTGAAAGCAGAGGAAGTCGGCCATGGCAACGGCGCCCAGCGTCTCCTACTCGATGACGGTCCGGCTGGAGGTGCCCGCCAGCGGAACGGCGGTCTCCCAGCTCACCGGAGCCGTCGAGTCCCACGGAGGCTCGGTGACCGGCCTCGACGTCACGGCGTCCGGGCACGAGAAACTCCGCATCGACGTCACCATCGCGGCCACCTCGACGTCCCACGCCGACGAGATCGTCGAGCAGCTGCGCGCCATCGAGGGCGTCACCCTGGGCAAGGTCTCCGACCGTACGTTCCTGATGCACCTCGGCGGCAAGATCGAGATGCAGTCCAAGCACCCGATCCGCAACCGCGACGACCTCTCGATGATCTACACGCCGGGCGTGGCCCGCGTGTGCATGGCGATCGCCGAGAACCCCGAGGACGCCCGCCGCCTCACCATCAAGCGCAACTCCGTCGCGGTCGTGACGGACGGCTCCGCCGTGCTGGGCCTCGGCAACATCGGCCCCAAGGCCGCCCTGCCGGTCATGGAGGGCAAGGCCGCCCTCTTCAAGCGGTTCGCCGGCATCGACGCCTGGCCGCTGTGCCTGGACACCCAGGACACCGACGCGATCGTGGAGATCGTCAAGGCCATCGCCCCCGGCTTCGCGGGCATCAACCTGGAGGACATCTCCGCGCCCCGCTGCTTCGAGATCGAGGCCCGGCTGCGCGAGGCCCTGGACATCCCCGTCTTCCACGACGACCAGCACGGCACGGCGATCGTCGTCCTCGCCGCCCTGACGAACGCCCTGCGGGTGGCCCACAAGGCGATCGGCGACATCCGCGTCGTGATGTCCGGCGCGGGCGCGGCCGGCACGGCCATCCTCAAGCTGCTGCTCGCCGCCGGCGTCAAGAACGCCGTCGTCGCCGACATCCACGGCGTCGTGCACGCGGACCGCTCGGACCTGGTGGACGCCCACGCCGACTCGCCGCTGCGCTGGATCGCCGACAACACCAACCCCGAGGGCCTCACCGGCACGCTGAAGGAGGCCGTGCGCGGCGCCGACGTCTTCATCGGCGTCTCCGCCCCGAACGTGATCGACGGCGACGACGTGGCCGCCATGGCCGAGGGTGCCATCGTGTTCGCGCTCGCGAACCCCGACCCCGAGGTCGACCCGGCAATCGCCCGGCTGACCGCGGCAGTTGTGGCCACCGGCCGCTCCGACTTCCCCAACCAGATCAACAACGTCCTGGTCTTCCCCGGTGTCTTCCGCGGCCTGCTCGACGCCCAGTCGCGCACCGTCAACACGGAGATGATGCTGGCCGCCGCGACCGCCCTGGCGGACGTCGTGACCGAGGACGAACTCAACCCGAACTACATCATCCCGAGCGTCTTCAACGACAAGGTCGCGGGCGCCGTCGCCGGAGCGGTCCGCAACGCCGCGAAGGCGGCCGGGGTGACCGTGACGGACAGCACGAGCGTCTGAACCGCGCGTTTCGGGGCAACACAACTGTGTGAGACCGGCTGTGACGGGTACCACGACCGTCTGAGGCCCGGCGCGTCGCGGAACGCGCGGCCTCTGGCCGCCTTTAGGGTGGCGGCCAGGCTCGGGCCTCCCCAGGTCCTGCGGTCCGCTGCCGGGAGCGGACGGAGCGTCACCACTCCGAGGCAGTGGCGCTCTTCGTGTGACTCCCAAGGGTGTTCGTGTGACTCCCAGGGGTGCCGGATTGGCTTTCCCGCCGCAGGTGGGGGCAGGATGCGTCTTCGGGCGCGAGGGTCTGGCGACGGACCCGGGTCCGGGGACCGACCGAGGACCCTGGCAGCATCGGCTACGCCGCATCAAGTGCGGCACCGCCGCGTGGCACGCCTCAACGGCAAGAAGAACACGGGAGTAACAACATGAACCGCAGTGAGCTGGTGGCCGCGCTGGCCGACCGTGCCGAGGTGACCCGCAAGGACGCCGACGCCGTTCTGGCCGCGTTCGCCGAGACCGTCGGCGAGATCGTCGCCAAGGGCGACGAGAAGGTCACCATCCCCGGCTTCCTGACCTTCGAGCGCACGCACCGTGCCGCTCGCACCGCCCGCAACCCGCAGACCGGCGACCCGATCCAGATCCCCGCCGGGTACAGCGTGAAGGTCTCCGCGGGCAGCAAGCTCAAGGAAGCCGCCAAGGGCAAGTAAGGCCCTGACCCGGCATGACGAGGCGGCTGCCCCGACGGGGGCGGCCGCCTTTGTCGTACCCGCGTCCCCGCACGCCCCTGCCGCAACCCCGCCGGTACGGCCGTCCGGGGGCGCTTCCACGGCCGTACGGGGCCGGAAACGGCGCCCGCCATCTCCCGGGCCGCTCCGGGCCGCGGGCGGGCCCCAGAAAGCCCTGAGGGGGGGGGGACAAGCCCTTTGGCCCCCCCCCCGCGTGGTTTCCGGGGGGGGGGGGGGGGGGCCGTTGTCGCAGCTACACGGCGTGTGCCAGCCCTAGCTGCCCAAATCGCGGGCGGGCATGCCGTTGTA
>NZ_JBWKDS010000039.1:0-68567 GCF_056435845.1 Streptomyces sp. NPDC043867
CGTGGCTAAGGACGCAGCGGAAACGGGGGTGGGGGGGGGGGGGGGGACCCCCCGCCCCCCTCCTCCCCTTCCCCCCCCGATCCCGGGTCTCCGCCGGGGCGGGCGGACCCCCGGGGAGGTCAGCGGGCGTACCGCATCAGTGCCCGGACCATGTGGCACGTGGTGTCCGACGGGGGATGGACGCCGATGAGCTGCGCGGCGCTGCGGATCGTCTCGTTACGGGCCAAGTCCGGCACGTAGACACCGGAGTCGAGCAGGGCGATCGCGAGGCGCATCGCCTTGAGCCGGCGGTTGTGGGTGACGTACCAGTCGCGGGGCCGCCCGGGCGGGAGCGGGCGCTTGTTCACGGGCTCGTACGGCAGGTCGGGCGGGACCGCCCTGCGGACGGTGGACCGGGCGGACTTCGGCTTCAGTGCGGCAGCGGGCACGGGCATCCTCCTGTCGCGGTCAGGGCCTCACCGGAACCTCCGGCGCACCCTCGAACACTGCTTCCATTCTACCGCCCGGCACTGACAAAAGCCCCTGGCCACAGGGGCTTTGGCGGGGGCTGTGGCGCAGGTGGGAGGGGGTGTTCCGGGTACCGTGGGGGCATGGAGATCTGGATCAATCCCGCCTGTTCGAAGTGCCGCAGCGCCGTCGGTCTGCTCGACGCGGAGGGCGCCGACTACACCGTGCGCCGCTACCTGGAGGACGTGCCCACCGAGGACGAGATCAGGGACGTGCTGGAGCGTCTCGGACTCGAACCGTGGGACATCACCCGCACCCAGGAGGCCGCCGCCAAGGAACTCGGCCTCAAGGAGTGGGCGCGGGACGCCGGTTCGCGGGACCGGTGGACCAAGGCGCTGTCGGAGCATCCCGAGCTGATCCAGCGGCCCATCATCACGGCGGACGACGGAACCGCCGTGGTGGGCCGCACGGAGGAGGCGGTACGGAACGCGCTGTCCCGCTGACCGTCCGTCACCGAGGCGTCCCTGTGGCCCACATCACCCCGGCGGTCTCCGTGACCGTTGAGTGACCTCGTTCGGTATCTCGTACATAGCGGCGTACGTTCCCCCGCATCCAGGAGGCGCGCATGTCGCGTAGGAGAACGCTCGGCACCAAGAAGAAGCTCGCCCTGCTGGTCGGCGCCGCCGCCGTGGCCGGAGGCGGGGCCTTCGCCCTCGCGGCCACGTCGAACGCGTCGCCGGTCCAGAGCGCCCAGGACTCTGCGGTCTGCCAGGGACTGGCCACCGCGGTCGGCAACAACCAGCGGTTCATCGACGCCCAGCGGGCCGCTCCCGACGCCCAGTCGAAGGCCCGGATCGCCAACCGCGAGGACGTCATCAAGGAGATCGGGCGCCAGCAGAAGGCGTCCGGCTGCGAGGTCGGGGAGTCGGCTCAGGACTCCCAGGCCGGCCGGCCGGCGACCGACGCGCCCGCCGGGACGGCTCCCGAGGAGACCGCACCCGGTGACGACGCGGGCACCGGGGACGCGGGCCAGGACGCGGGAGGCGAGGAGGCGGGCGGTGCCGCCGGTGAGCAGGTGTGCGCCGGTTCGACCGTCACGCTCTCCGGCGAGAACGGCGCCCCGGCCGCGTCCAGCAACGAGTTCCCGGCCGGGACCAGGCTGAAGGTGACCAACCTGGACAACGACAAGTCCACGACGGTCGAGGTGACCTCGGTCTCGGGCAGCTGCGTCCTGCTCAACAACGCGGCGTTCGAAGAGGTCAGGGAGCCCGGAAAGTTCCTGATCCGCCGGGCCCGCATCGAGAAGGTCGGCTGACGGCCCTCTGCCGCCGTACGCGGGAACACCGCCGAGGGTCCCGTTTCTCCCGCACGGGAGGGGCGGGGCCCTCGCCCGGTGCGGGGCCCCTGCCGTGCGCGCCCGCAAACGCATCGCATACGAGCCGCCGCCCCCGGCGCACGGTCCACGCGGCCCCGGCCCGCCGCCCCCTCGGTGCCCCCTCACCGCGTGACCCCGGGCACACGAGTCCCAGGTAACACGGGGTTCACCTGCGGGCAATGACCGGGAAATCGCCTGTTGACAGGCTGCCGGACATCCCAGCGGCGCCCCAGTGCCGCAGCGCCGCAGCACCCGCGCATGCGCCTGCAGACCCACCCCGAAGGATGTGGCCCGTGACCTTCAAGGCTGAGTACATCTGGATCGACGGCACCGAGCCGACGGCCAAGCTCCGTTCCAAGACGAAGATCCTGGCCGACGACGCCAAGGGTGCCGAGCTGCCCATCTGGGGCTTCGACGGATCGAGCACCAACCAGGCCGAGGGCCACGCCTCGGACCGCGTACTCAAGCCGGTCGCCACGTACCCGGACCCGATCCGCGGCGGCGACGACGTCCTCGTCATGTGCGAGGTCCTCAACATCGACATGACGCCGCACGAGTCCAACACCCGTGCCGCGCTCGCCGAGGTCGCGGAGCGGCACGCCGCGCAGGAGCCGGTCTTCGGCATCGAGCAGGAGTACACCTTCTTCAAGGGCTCGCGTCCGCTCGGCTTCCCCGAGGGCGGCTTCCCGGCCGCGCAGGGCGGCTACTACTGCGGCGTCGGCTCGGACGAGATCTTCGGCCGTGACGTCGTCGAGGCGCACCTCGACAACTGCCTGAAGGCAGGTCTGGGCATCTCCGGCATCAACGCCGAGGTCATGCCCGGCCAGTGGGAGTTCCAGGTCGGCCCGCTCGCGCCGCTGGAGGTCTCCGACCAGCTGTGGGTCGCGCGCTGGCTGCTCTACCGCACCGCCGAGGACTTCGGCGTCTCCGCGACGCTGGACCCGAAGCCGGTCAAGGGCGACTGGAACGGCGCCGGCGCGCACACCAACTTCTCCACCAAGGCGATGCGCGAGGGCTACGACGCGATCATCACCGCGTGCGAGTCGCTGGGCGAGGGCTCGAAGCCGCTCGACCACGTCAAGAACTACGGCGCCGGCATCGACGACCGGCTGACGGGTCTGCACGAGACCGCCCCGTGGAACGAGTACAGCTACGGCGTCTCCAACCGCGGCGCCTCGGTCCGCATCCCGTGGCAGGTCGAGAAGGACGGCAAGGGCTACATCGAGGACCGCCGTCCGAACGCGAACGTCGACCCGTACGTGGTGACGCGGCTGCTCGTCGACACCTGCTGCACCGCTCTGGAGAAGGCCGGCCAGGTCTGATCCCCCGCCTCCCCTGAAGGGGCGCCCGCCGGACCGGCGGGCGCCCCTTCCGCGTTCCCCGCCGGGCGCGGGAGACAGGATCGCGCCGAGGCCCGGTATCACGTGCCGAGAAGGTCCCTACCGGAGCTGCTCAGGGCCGGGCTCATCTGCTTCAATGGACCCATGGCCAGCTTCCGGAAGTGCACCGCGACGGGTCGCCACGACCTCGAGCCCTTCTGGCCCTCCCGTCAGCTCCACGACTTCGACCGGGAGTGTTGTCGCGCGATGAACGCGCGGGCCCTCTAAAGCCGTCCACCCCGGCCTTCGGCCAGCGCGCACGACGTACGTCCGCCGACTCCCCCGCGAGGACCTCGCGGCCGTCGGCACCACACGACGACTCCTCGCGCGAAAGAGCTGACCTCTCATGGCGAACACCCGTACCTTCTCCACCGCCGGCACCCTCACCGCCTCCGCCCCGACCGCCGCACGGCACCGGCTGCGCGCCGTCGACCGGGACGAGGTGGTCGATGTCGCGGACTTCCTCCCGCCGGGGGCCACCTGGCTGCCGGCTCCCCAGCACACCCTGCCGACGCTGCCGGGCCGGCCGCCGATGGTCGGCTACCTGGTCCTCGTCCCGGCCGACCAGCAGCCGCTGCTGCCGGTCGCCGTGCCGGACGCACCCGACGCGAGGGCCCTCGGCGAGGACGCCGGCGAACCGCTCGTCCGGATCGACTCCGTGCAGCGCACCGCGCGGGTCGACGGCCGGACGCTCGACCTGACGTACCTGGAGTTCGAACTGCTCGCCCACCTGGTCGCGCACCCCCACCGGGTGCACACGCGCGACCAGTTGGTCACCACGGTGTGGGGCTACGGGCATGTGGGCGACGGCCGTACCGTCGACGTCCACGTCGCCCGGCTGCGGCGCAAGCTCGGCGCGGAGCACCGCAAGGCGATCCAGACGGTGCGGCGGGTCGGGTACAAGTACGCCCCGCCGGCCGGACGCTGACCCCGGATCTCCTGTCAGCAGATTCCCGTTCCGTCCGCGCCGTGCCTTGGGCAGAGTGACCGGCATGAGACTTCTGATGCTGGGCGGTACGGAGTTCGTGGGGCGCGCCGTCGTGGAGGCGGCGCTCGCCGCCGGCTGGGACGTGACCGTCTTCCACCGCGGGCGGCGGGCCGCCCCCGCGGGCGTGCGGACGCTGCACGGCGACCGCACCGCTCCCGGCGGACTCGCGGCGCTCACCGAGGGCGAGTGGGACGTCGTCGTCGACACCTGGTCGGCGGCACCGCGGGCGGTGCAGGACACGGCGCGGCTGCTGGCAGGCCGGGCCGGCCGGTACGTGTACGTGTCGAGTTGCTCGGTGTACGCGTGGCCGGCCACCGCCGGGTACACCGAGGACGCTCCCCTCGTCGGGGGCGCGTCGGCCGGCGCGGAACAGAGTGACTACGCACGCGACAAGCGGGGCGGTGAGCTGGCCGTGCTGGAGAGCTTCGGTGCCGGCCGCTCGGTGCTGGTGCGCTGCGGGCTGATCCTCGGGCCGTACGAGAACATCGGGCGGCTGCCGTGGTGGCTGAACCGGATCGCGCGCGGGGGTCCCGTGCTCGCGCCCGGCCCTCGCGACCTGCCGCTCCAGTACGTCGATGTCCGCGACCTCGCCGAGTGGACCGTCGGAGCGGCGCAAGGTGAGGTGAGCGGGGCGTACAACCTGGTGGGGCCGCGGGGGCACACGACGACGCGCGGGCTCCTCGACGCGTGCGCCCGGGTCACCGGCGGGCGGGCGGAGCTGCGGTGGACCGAGCCCGGGGCGATCCTCGCGGCGGGGATCGAGCCGTGGACGCACCTGCCCGTGTGGGTGCCGCCGGGCAGCGGGCTGCACGACGCGCTGCACGGGGCGGACGTGTCCCGTGCCCTCGGTGCGGGACTGCGGGTGCGGCCCGTCGAGGAGACGGTCGCCGACACGTGGAGCTGGCTGCGGAGCCTCGGAGGTGTGGCCCCGCAGCGGTCCGACCGGCCGGTGGTGGGACTCGACCCGGCCGTGGAGGCGAAGGTGCTCGCCATGTGACCCCGGGCGTGCCCTCCCCGGATCGGTGCGGGCCCGCGCACGACGCCGTACCCGACCGCACTGACTATGGTTCAAACCTGATTCGGGAGATCAACTCCCTTGATTTCACAGCGTTCTGGCCCCCTTGTGCCGGAAATGGCCCCATGGGTTTCCAAGTTCTTCCGCGGTTCCTGAACACCCCACACGCCTCACGCGTATGGAAGGGAGCCGCTTCACTCCTGTCGGGCGCCTCGCTGCCCCGCAAGGAAGTCAGAGGAGTTCCATGGGACGCAACACGCGAAAACGCCGTTCACCGCTCGCCGTCCGCGCCATCGCCGCATCGGCGGCTCTGGCGATCGGCGGCGGCGGACTGGTCTGGGCGAATTTCTACGCTTCCGCGCACGAGGAGAACTCGGCGCAGAACAGCACCAAGGCCGCCGCCGCCCAGGCGGCCACCATCAAGTGCCCGGACGTGGGTCAGCAGTTGACCAGTGTCCCGTACCGGGCACGATCCGGCGTCGACAGGGAGCTGGCGGCCCTCGACAAGCAGATCACCGAGGCCTACGCCCGGCTCGCCGCCACGCGCGACGCCGCGACGAAGGACACCGCTTTCGTCCAGAACGCCATCCTCGGCCCGCTGAAGGACAAGCGGACCGCGACGATCGAACGGATCAAGATCGGATTCAAGCGGGTCGGCAGCACCGCGCCGAGCTCGCTGGACGCACTCGCGCCGTGCACCGGCGTCCCGGCGGCTCCGCCGCAGACCACCGACGGCCAGGCCGGCAACGGTCAGGGCCAGAACGGCGGAGGCCAGAACCAGGGCACCGGCGGCCAGGCCGGCAACGGCCAGGGCCAGAACGGCGGCGGTCAGGGCCAGGGCAACGGAGGTCAGGCCGGGAACGGCGGGCAGGCCGGCAACGGTCCGGTCGCGGCCGACTTCGTCGACATCACGAAGGTGCGGCCCAACGTGGCCCGCAAGGCACGGACCCGCGCGGCCGGCTCGTCCGGCACCTTCACCAGCTCCTGCGGTGTGAACGCCAACAAGAAGTTCAACACCGACAACGTGATCGTGGCGCCCGGTGTCACCAACGGCGCTCACCACCTGCACGACTACGTCGGCAACCAGTCGAACGACGCGTTCGCCAACAACGACACGTTCGCCGCGGCCCAGACCAGCTGCGCGAACCAGGGCGACAAGTCGTCGTACTACTGGCCGGTGGTGCGGATCCAGGACGGTACGCAGGACTTCGACCAGAACAACGACGGCGGCGGCAAGGAGGGCAACGTCGGCAAGGTCCTGCAGACCAAGCAGGCGTCCATCAAGTTCGTCGGCAACCCGCGGAGCAAGGTCGTCGCGATGCCGAAGTTCCTGCGGATCATCACCGGTGACGCGAAGACCACGACCAACGGTCTCGCGAACGCCAACGCCCACTGGAGCTGCACCGGCTTCGAGAGCAAGGTCCAGCTGACGGAGCAGTACCCGATCTGTCCCCAGGGCAGCAGCGTGGTGCGCTCGTTCGCCTTCCAGAGCTGCTGGGACGGCCAGAACGCCGACAGCGCGAACCACCGTACGCACGTGGCCTTCGCCGACGCCCAGGGCAACTGCGCAAACGGCTTCAAGGCGATCCCGCAGCTGACGATGCGCCTCGTGTACGACGTGCCGCCGCCGACCGTCGCGAACGGTCAGGTCAAGAACGCCTACGCGGTGGACGGTTTCCCGGAGCAGCTGCACAAGCCGAGCACCGACCACGACGACTTCATCAACGTCTTCGACGAGAACCTGATGAACAAGATGGTCAACTGCATCAACACCGGCAAGAAGTGCAAGTGACCGGCTGAGCCGACTCACCGAGGAGGCCGGCGGCGGGAGATCCCGCCGCCGGCCTCCGGCGTTTCCGCGGCGCCCCGGGGCACCCGCGAACCCGTTGGTCAGCCGCTGTGGTGACCGGAGTGCGCGGTCCCGGTCTCCCCGCCGCCACCGCCCCCCGAGTGGTGCGAGGTCCCCTCCTCCATGGTTCCGCCGAGCTTGCCGCGCAGCGCCGTGACCGTCCCCGGCTCGCCGACGGCGACCCACTTGCTGCCGACGAGGTACGAACCGCCGTAGTCCTTGGCCTCGTTGAGCCACTCACGCTGACCGCGGTCGGTGGCGAAGGTGGCCAGGATGAACTTGCCGTCGGTGTTCTTGCAGACGGCCTGGCGGATCTCGTCGGCATCCGTCTGGATGTCCGGCTCGCACTTCGCCTCGGAGGCCAGGTCCTCCAGGCTGCCGGTGGCCGTGGCCGGTACCTTGTCGTCCCCTGCTCCGGCGTCGCCCGACCCGCCGCAGCCGGTGAGCAGCAGCAGCGCCGCGGCGGCCCCCGTCGCTGCGGCCGCAAGCCCTTCGCGCGTCAACCTCATTCGTTCCTCCGGTCCCTCACGGCGACATGAACTCGCCAGCTCCGTTCGCACCGTTGAGCACGGACGCCCGTCCGGTTAGCGTGCCGCACCTGTCGAGACAGGGGGCGCGCAGATGAACAGTCCGTCGCGACGCACGGTGCTGGGCACGGCCGGTGCCATCGGCCTCGGGACCGCCCTCGGGGTGACGGTCCCGGCCCACGCCGCAGGGAGCCCCGGCGAGGGCCCCGCCTTCGATACGGCTCCCGCACGCTCCGCGCTCAATCGGCTGCTGCCCGGACACGCCGAGCAGTACCGGCTCGGTCCGGTCGCGCCGGTGGACGGGCGGGACCGTTTCCGGGTGACGGGCTCCACGGGACGCATCGAGGTGACGGGGACGAGTCCGGCCGTGCTGCTCACCGGCGTCCACTTCCATCTGAAGTACGTGTGCGGTGCCCACCTGGCCTGGAACGGCTCCCAGCTCCGCCTGCCGCGCCGGCTGCCCGCGCCCGCGCGCCCGCTGGGCCGGGACACCGCGCTCCCCCACCGGTTCGCGCTCAACGACACCAACGACGGCTACACCGCCCCGTACGCGGACTGGCCGTACTGGGAGCACCAGATCGACCTCCTCGCCGCGCACGGCTGCAACGAGGTGATGGTCGTCGCCGGCATGGAAGCCGTCTACCACCGCGTCCTGCGGGACTTCGGGTACACCGACGCCGAGGCCCGCGGCTGGCTGCCCGCCCCCTCCCACCAGCCGTGGTGGCTGCTCCAGAACCTCGCCGGGTACGGCGGTCCGCTCTCCCCCGCACTGATCGCCCGGCGCGCGGAACTGGGCCGCCGCATCGCCGGCCGGCTGCGGGAGCTGGGCATGGCCCCGGTGCTGCCCGGCTACTACGGGCACGTCCCCCAGGACTTCGTGGCGCGCAACGGCGGGGACGCACACGTCGTGCCGCAGGGCGTCTGGCACGGCTTCCAGCGCCCGGACTGGCTGGATCCGCGCACCGGCGCCTTCGCCGAGGTCGCCGCCTCGTTCTACCGCCATCAGCAGGACGTGTTCGGCGGGGCCGCCCACTTCAAGATGGACCTGCTGCACGAGGGCGGCACCGCCGGGGACGTGCCGGTGCCGGACGCGGCCCGCGGGGTGGAGCGGGCCCTGCGGCGGGCCCACCCGGACGCGACCTGGGTGATCCTCGGCTGGGAGGCCAACCCGCTGCCCGCGCTCCTCGACGCCGTCGACAGGCAGAGGATGCTGATCGTCGACGGTGTCTCGGACCGCTTCAGCGGCGTCACCGACCGCGAGCGGGACTGGGGCGGCACCCCGTACGCGTTCGGTTCGATCCCCAACTTCGGCGGCCGTACGACGATCGGCGCCCGGACGCATCTGTGGAACGAGAAGTTCTTCGCCTGGCGGGACAAGCCGGGCAGCGCGCTGGCGGGCACGGCGTACCTGCCGGAGGCCGCCGACCGGGACCCGGCCGCGTTCGAGCTCTTCTCCGAAATGGCCTGGAGCCCCGGCCGGATCGACCGGGCCGCCTGGTTCTCGTCGTACGCCGACTTCCGGTACGGGCGGCGGGACCCCCGTGCCCGCGGCGCCTGGCGGGCCCTGCACGACACCGCCTACCAGCAGCGGGCCGTGGAGCGCAGCGACCCCCACGACTCGCTGTTCTGCGCCCGTCCCGACCTGGCGGCCGTCCGTGCCGCCGCGTACGCGCCGCGCGCCCTCACCTACGACCCCGGCCGCTTCGACGCCGCGCTGGCCGGGCTGCTCGCGGTGGCCGGGGACCTGCGGGGCAGCGCCGCGTACCGGTACGACGTGGTGGACGTGGCCCGGCAGGCGCTCGCGCACCGCAGCCGCCAGTACCTGCCGCAGCTTCGGGCCGCCTACCAGAGGCGGGACCTGCCCGCCTTCCGGGCGCTGGCCGCGCTGTGGCTGCGGCTGATGCGGCTGTCGGACGACGTCACCGGGACGCACCCGGCGTTCCTCCTCGGGCCCTGGGTCGAGGACGCGCGCCGGCTCGCCACGGACGACCGGGAGCGCGCCGAGTTCGAGCGGACCGCCAAGGTGCTGATCACCGTGTGGGGCGGCCGGGCCACCTCCGACGCCGGGGACCTGCACGAGTACGGCAACCGGGAGTGGAACGGCCTGCTGGCCGACTTCTACCTGCCGCGCTGGCAGAAGTGGTTCGACGCGCTGGAGGCCGCCCTCGTCACCGGGACGCCGCCCGCCGCCGTCGACTGGTTCGCGTTCGAGGAGCCGTGGACCCGGGAGCGGAAGGACTATCCGCTGCGGCCGTCCGGCGACCCGTACCGGACGGCCGCGCGCGTCCGGGACGTCCTGGCCCGCGCGCCCTACCAGGGCGCCCTCGCGGTCACCGCCGACCCGCCCGCCTTCCCGCCCGGCGGGCACGCGCGCGTGGAGGCCGTCTTCACCAACGTCAACGGCCTGCGCGCCACCGGCCGCGTCGACTTCACGCTCACCGGCGTCGCGGCGGATCCCGACGGTCCGACGTCCCTCGCCTCGGTGCCCGCCGCCGGGACCGGCGTCGTCCGCTGGCGGGCGGACGCCCCCGGCACTCCGCTGGACGGCCCGCTGCGCCCCCTGCCCTACACGATCGGGGTCCGCTACGGCCCGCGGGGCGAGGACCGGGTGCGAGCCGGCTTCGACGGCACCCTCTTCGAGGCGGGGCCGCTCGCCGACGGCTGGACGACGTACACGAACAACGCGGCCGTCTTCGGACAGCTCGGCGACCGGTTCGCGATCGACGGCGCGGGCGCGGACCTGTGGAAGGGCACCGCGGAGTTCGGCACCCTCTACCGGGCGGGAGCCCTGACGGACGGAGCCGTCGTGACGCTCCGCGTCGACGCCCAGGCGGTCACCGGTCCCTGGGCCAGGGCGGGCATCGTCGCCCGCGACAGCCTGGCGACCCCCGGGTCCAGGGGCTTCCTCGACCTTGCGGTCACCCCGGCCAACGGGGTCGTGCTGTCGTACGACTCGAACGGCGACGGCACCCTCGACACGTACCGGCGCCTCACCGGGATCGGGGCGCCGGTGCTGCTGCGGCTGACGCGCGCCGGGGCCTCGTACACCGGCGCGTGCTCGACGGACGACGGGGCGACCTGGCGGGCGGTGGCGACCGTGCCGGTGCCGGGCGGGGCCGACGCCCAGGACGTGGGGATGTTCACGAGCGCGGCGAACGGGGGCGGGGGTGCGCGCGGGACCGCGGAGTTCAGCGGCTGGAGGATCGCGTGACGCCGTGGTCCGCACCGGCACGCCTGTGCGAGGGTGGGTCCGTGAACGACGACTGGGAAAAGCGCGTGGCGGCCGCCTGGGCCACCTTCGACGACTACGACGAGGCACGGGCGGCGGACTTCCGCGCGGTGATCGACGAACTCGTCGCCGAGCTGCCGGACGACAGCCCCGTCCGCGCCTTCGAGCGGGCCTGCGCCTGGGACTCGACGGGCCACTCGGACCGGGCGGTGCCGCTCTACCGGGAGGCACTGGCGGGCGGACTCGACGGCTACCGCGCCCGGCGCACCAAGATCCAACTCGCCAGCTCGCTGCGGAACATCGGGCAGGCGGAGGACGGCGTCCATCTCCTCACCCCGGAACTGGTCGCCCCCTCCGACGAGTTGGACGACGCCGTACGCGCCTGCCTCGCGCTCTGCCTGGCCGACCTCGGCCGGGAACGTGAGGGCCTGGCCCTGGTGCTGGGCGCTCTGGCTCCCCATCTGCCGCGCTACCAGCGGTCGATGGCGAACTACGCCCGGCTGCTGGTGGAGCCCGACGCGTAAAGCCCCGGTCCGCTTCCCGCGGGCCGAGGTGACCAACCAACGATCCGCTCGTTCTGCTGAACGTGCAGTCACAGGATGTAGCCCCGCGCCCCGCACCCGGAACGGCCGTCGACGTCGAGCAGGCCGAGGCCGCGCTCGTCGAGCACTATCCGCGGCTGGTCCGGCTCGCCTATCTGGTGCTGCCGCCCAGCCTCGGCCGTAACCGCCGGGTGCTGACGGCGCACGCCCTGACCCAGCGGGCGCTGCCGCGCGGGCGGACCGCCACGTGCGTGATCCCCGCCCAGGCGAACGGCCGCGACGGCGACCCGGGCTATGCCGTCGTGCGCCTCCAGGTGGTGCGCGGCGCGCTGGACGCCGCGCTGCCCCTGAAGCGGCCGGCCTGGCCCAAGCGGTCCCAGCTGCCGCCGCTGCTGCCGCAGGTGTGGGGTCTGAGGCTCTTCCCGCGTTCCGGCGGCGCCGACGAACTCGCGCTGGACCAGCGGCTGTCCGGCCTCACCGGACCGGCCCGCGCGGCCTTCGTCCTGCGCGCCCTGGAGCAGCTGTCCGACGCCGGCGTGCGCGAGGTGCTCGACGCGGCGGGCGTCGACAGGCCGGGTGCGGCGCTCGCGGAGGCCCGCGCCCTGACCGGCCAGGACGAGCTGCTGCTCTCCCCCGCGTTCGACCCCTGCTCGCTGCACGCCCGGCCCACGGACCTGATGCGGCGCAGGCAGCACATGAAGGCCGCGCTCGCCGCCGCGGCGGCCGTCGCGGTGTGCGGGGCGCTGCTCGGGCTGCCCGGCGACGGCTGGGGCCGGGACGGGGCCGCCGCACCCGCGTACGCGCAGAACCCGGCCGCGGAGGCCGCGCTGGACCCGGCGCGGGTGGTGAAGGTGCCCGCGACGGCGTGGCGGTCGTCCGCGCGCACCGACTTCTCCGTGTGGCCCGCGCGCGGAAACCTGACCGGGGACAGGGCCCTGCTGCGCCGGGCCCTCGCCGTGTGGGCCCGCCCGGGCGAGACCGTGCAGGTCTCGGCGACCCCGGGCACGCCGTCCGGCGCTCCTCCCGGCCCGCCCCAGCTCCTGTACGCGGGTGACGTCGACTCCGCGCGCGTGGTGCTCCTGTACGACGGTCTGCGCATCGTCCGGTACGCCGAGCCGAAGGCTTCCGCGAACGGCGCCGCCCTCGACTTCGCGCGGGTGGACGGCGCGAGCGACGCCGAGTCGGGCGCGGTGGTCCTCGACCGCGCCGACGGCAACGTCCGCTATCTGACGGCGCCCTGGGTGCGCGAGGCGGCCGAGCTGGATCTGCTGAAGCCCGCGGCCGCCCCCGTCGACCTGGGTCTTTCGCGGGACGGGGTGACGGGGCCGCTGGCGAGCCCGGCCCAGCAGAGCGGCACCTGCCGCTCCTGGCGGGCGCTGCGGCTGACGGGCGGCACCGGCGGCGCGGGCCCGCGCCTGCTGAGCGACCTCGGCGAACTGACCCCGGCCCACCTCACCGCGGGCCGGCCCGGCGCGCCCCGTGAGGCCACGCCGCAGAGCTGGTCGCCCTATGCCTGCTCCCTCGCCTCGGTGCGCTCGCAGGGCGTGCGGTCGGTGAACGCCTGGCAGTTCGCGCGGCAGTCGCTGCCGGACGCGAGCGGGGCCGGCGCGTGGGTGTGCACACGGGCGGAGACCTGGCGGGGTGCCGACGCGCGCGTGCTGGCGCAGTTCCACACGCCGGGCGGGCGCTTCGGGGCGGTCGCGGCGAAGTCCGAGAACGCTCCCGCGTGCGGGTCGCGCGACCCGCACGTGCTGGCGGGCGTGCTGTGGAAGTCGGCCGCGGGGTCCTGGTACCTGCTCGCCGCCGGCAGCAGGGACACGGTCTCGGTCAGTGCGACGGGCGGAGTCCGCGGGACGGCACAGGGGAACCTGCTGACCCTGCGGACGGAGCAGGGGGCGCGGGCGGAGCTGACGGGGACGCTGACGAACGGCACATCGGTCAGCGGACTGCGCTGAGCTGAGGGGACGGCCGGCGGGTTTCCCGGCGGAGGGGTCCCGCGGGGCCCCGCCGCCGGGCAGAGGGCTCCCGCGGGTCCCGTCGGCAGCGCGTCCTCGAAGGGGAGGCCGGTCGCCGGGACGCCCTCCCGGCGGACGCGAAGCGTGACGGCCCGACGCTGGTCCGTGTCCCGCGGGCGAAAGGCGAGCACAGCGGGCCCGTCAGGTGAACACCCCAGGCCGGACCGGCCCGTTCCGGTACGGCTCCGATCGGTAAGGTGTTCGTATGACGACCGGGGTGCGCCGCAGGATGGGTGTCGAGGAGCGACGGGAACAGTTGATCGGCGTCGCCCTCGACCTGTTCAGCCGGCGCTCGCCCGACGAGGTCTCCATCGACGAGATAGCCTCCGCCGCGGGCATCTCGCGACCGCTGGTCTACCACTACTTCCCCGGCAAACTCAGCCTGTACGAAGCGGCGTTGCAGCGGGCCTCCGACGATCTCGCGGGGCGTTTCGTGGAGCCGCGGGAGGGACCGCTCGGGGCGCGGCTGCTGCGGGTCATGCACCGCTTCTTCGACTTCGTGGACGACCACGGGCCCGGCTTCTCGGCGTTGATGCGCGGCGGCCCCGCCGTCGGCTCGTCGACCACCAACGCGCTGGTCGACTCGGTGCGCCAGGCCGCGTACGTCCAGATCCTCGCCCACCTCGGGGTGGCGAACCCGCCCGCCCGGCTGGAGCTGGTGATCCGCTCGTGGATCTCGCTGGCCGAGTCGACGGCGCTGATCTGGCTGGACGGGCGGCGGATTCCGCGCGGCGAGCTGGAGACGCAGCTCGTGCACGACTTCGGCGCGCTGGCCGCGGTGAGCGCGGCCTACGACGCCGAGGTCGCCGCGCTGCTGCGGCGGGCCTTCGAGAACGAGCCGGCCGAGGGGCCCTTCACCGACCTCGCCGTCCGGCTGATCTCGCTGGCAACGCCCCCGGCGCCGTAGCCGCGGACCCTCACGCCTCGAACTTGCGGTACGACGGGTCGAGGTCGCGCACCTCGGCAGACACATGCAGGGCGACGCCCCCGGCGGGCTTCACATACGTCTTGAGCAGCTCCACGACGGCCTCGGTCAGCTCCGCCTTGGTCTCCTCGCTCCGCCCGGCCAGGAGCCCGAGGGTGACGTGGACGACGGCGTGCCCGGCGGTGTCGGCGCCCACCACGGTGTCCTCGGCCGGACGGAACTGCGTCTTGCAGGCGCCGATCTTCGCGGCTGCCGTGTCGACGACCTGCGCGTGCAGCGCCCGCGCGAATCCGCTGCGGTCGAAGGCGTCGGCGAGCGTCGCGGAGTAGTCGACGGTGATCTGCGGCATGGGCACTCCTGTTCCAGGGGACGTTCCCGTCACCCTAGCCGCAGCGCGTGCGCTGCGATGCCGTCCCCGGACGGGGTGCCCGCGCGCGGCCGTGCGCCGGGAGCCGGGGGGGGGGGGGGGGGGGGGGGCGCCCCCCCCCCCCCCCCCCCCCACCGGCCGTACCGCGCTAGCGCGAGGTGCGTTCGAACACCGCGACGGTGCGGGCCGGGACGGCGAACGTGCCGGATCCGGCCGCGTAGGCGGCGCGTTTCACGGTGGAGTCCGCGCCGGCCGCCTGTACCGGATGCAGCGCGTACGCCGTTCCGGCCAGGGCGTGGACCGCGGCGATCCGGTAGCTCACGGGCTGGTACGAGGTCCACCACTGCGCGCCCTGGATGTGCTCGGCGGGCGGGGACACCTGGACGTATCCGTACCCGGCCGGGCCGAGGGTGCTGGTGCACTCCCTGGCGACCGAGTCGAATTTCCACTCGAAGAGGACGGCGGTGACGTCCTTGGTGCCGGGTGGGGACGCCTGGGCCACTCCTGTGGGAAGGGTGACCGAGGCCGCCATGCCCGCCGCGAGGACGGATATGGCGGCCAGAGTTCTCCTGGCCATGTGATCTCCTGCACTTCGTCGTGCGGGTGGGGGAGGTGCGAGGACCGGAGGTTGCGGACTGAACAACGCCGGTGTGATCGGGACCGTAGCGCTTGCCGACAAGTTTCAGCAAGATGTCGCAAGAAATTCCAACCCGCTTCGCGGTACGGCCTCTTGGCCCGCTCCCACCCCTGCCCGCCGAGGCACAGGAGGCTCACCCGTTCGGTCAGACGCCCCACCAGACGGTGGTGTCCGCGGGCAGCTTCGCCTCGTCGTCCACGACGGTCACCGCACCGTTGGAGACCAGCACCCGCCCGTACGCCGGGACCGTCACGGATGCGCCGCCCGTGTTCGCCGTGCAGACGAAGTCGCCCCGGCGGAACGCCAGTACGCCCTCGGGTGCCGGCAGCCACTCGACGGCGTCGCCCGCCCCGAGGTCGGCGCGCTCACGCCGCACGGCCAGCGCGGTGCGGTACAGCTCCAGGGTGGAACCCGCCACGCCCGTCTGCGCCTCGATGCTCAGCTCGCCCCAGCCGGCCGGCTGGGGAAGCCAGCTGCCGCCGTCGCCGAAGCCGTACGAGGAGCCCCCGCGGGTCCACGGGATCGGCACCCGGCAGCCGTCGCGGAATCCGTCCTGCCCGGCGCCCCGGAAGTACGCGGGGTCCTGGCGCACCTCGTCCGGCAGGTCCACGACGTCCGGCAGGCCGAGCTCCTCGCCCTGGTAGATGTACGCGGAGCCGGGCAGCGCCAGCATCAGCAGGGTCGCGGCCCGCGCCCGCCGCAGTCCGAGCTCACGGTCGCCCGCGGTGCGGATCTGCGTGCCGAGGCCGGCCTCGTTGGCGAAGCGCGTGGCGTGCCGGGTCACGTCGTGGTTGGAGAGCACCCAGGTGGCGGGGGCGCCGACCGGGCGCATCGAGTCCAGGGTGCGGTCGATGACGGAGCGCAGCTCGGCCGCGTCCCAGTAGGTGCCCAGGTACTGGAAGTTGAAGGCCTGGTGCAGCTCGTCGGGGCGCACGTAGTTGGCGGTGCGCTCGATGGTCGGGGTCCACGCCTCGGCGACGAAGATGCGCCCGCCCGTCACCCGCCCCCGCCCTTCCGAGGAAGGCCCTTCGGGCCCCGTCTCGTCTCCCGCGTACTCGTCGAGGATCGTGCGCCACTGCCGGTAGACGTCGTGCACGCCGTCCTGGTCGAAGAACGGCATGACATCGTTGCCCAGCAGCTTCAGCTGCTCGTGGGATCCCAGGTCCGGCAGGCCCGTGGCCTTCACCAGCCCGTGGGCGACGTCGATGCGGAAGCCGTCGACGCCCATGTCGAGCCAGAAGCGCAGGATCGAGCGGAACTCGTCGCCGACCGCCGGGTGCTCCCAGTTGAAGTCGGGCTGCTCGGGGGCGAAGAGGTGCAGGTACCACTCGCCGGGGGTGCCGTCGGGCTCGGTGACGCGGGTCCACGCCGGGCCGCCGAAGATGGACTCCCAGTCGTTGGGCGGCAGTTCGCCGTCCGGGCCCTTGCCGGGCCGGAAGTGGTAGCGCTCCCGCAGCGGCGAGCCGGGGCCCTCCCGCAGCGCGCGCTTGAACCACTCGTGCTGGTCGGAGGAGTGGTTGGGCACCAGGTCGACGATGATCCGCAGGCCCAGCCCGTGGGCGTCGCGGATCAGCGCGTCGGCGTCCAGGAGGTTGCCGAACATGGGGTCGACGGCCCGGTAGTCCGCGACGTCGTAGCCCGCGTCGGCCTGCGGCGAGGCGTAGAAGGGGCTCAGCCACACGGCGTCGACACCGAGGTCGCGCAGGTACGGAAGTCGGGAACGTACGCCCTCCAGGTCGCCCATGCCGTCGCCGTTGCTGTCGGCGAAGCTGCGCGGATAGACCTGGTAGATCACCGCGTCGCGCCACCAGTCGCGGTGTGCGGCGACGGTGGCGAGAGCGGAGGTCGGGGCCTGGTCGGTGGAGTGCTGGCTCATGGCGTCCTTGATGCGATGGGGGTCCCCCCGGCCGGACGGGGCCGGGAGCGGGGGGAGCAGTTCGGGTCATGGAAGCGGGTGATGAGGCGGCCGCGACGCCGGCGGGGTCGGATGGGCGTCGCGGCCGCCACCCGCGCGCGGTGCGCGCGGGAGTCCTGGCGTGGCGGGCGTCAGCCCTTGGTGCCGCCCGCCGTCAGGCCGCTCACCAGGTTCTTCTGCACAAGGTAGAAGAAGGCGGAGACGGGTATGGCGACCAGCACCGCCGTGGCGGCCATGAGGTTGCGCTGCGCGTCGTGCTCGCTGACGAAGCTCTGCAGGCCGACGGCGAAGGTGTACTTCGTGTCGGACAGCATGAACGTCGAGGCGAAGGCGACCTCGCCGAACGCGGTGATGAAGCTGTAGAAGGCGGCCACGGCCAGGCCCGGCTTGGCGAGCGGCAGGATCAGCCGCAGGAACGTGCCGAAGGGGTTCAGCCCGTCGACGCGTCCCGCCTCGTCGATCTCGAAGGGGATGGTGTCGAAGTATCCCTTGAGCAGCCAGGCGCAGTAGGGCACCGCGGTCGAGCAGTAGACCAGGATGAGGCCCAGGTAGCTGTCGATGAGCTGGAGGTCCGACAGGATCTGGTACATCGGCACGATCAGGACGGCGATCGGGAACATCTGGGTGACCAGGAGCACCCACATGAACTTCCGGTAGCCGGGGAAGCGCATGCGGGAGACCGCGTAGCCGGTGGTGGCGGCGACCATGACGCCGATGGCCGAGGTGCCGAGCGAGACGATGAGCGAGGTCTTCATCCACGCGAAGAAGTTCGTGTGCTGAAGCACGAACGCGTAGTTGTCGAACGTCATCTTGTCCCAGATGCGCCCGGGGTGGAGGTAGTCGTCCTTGTCCGGGCCGAGGGACAGGTAGACCAGCCAGGCGATCGGGAAGAGCGCGATCAGGCTCGCGACGATCAGGATGCCGTGGGACACGACGGAGCCGGCGCGGGTGTTCTCGCCCCGCCGGGGACCCTTGCCCGGAGCGGGGCCCGGGGAGACCTGGTCCGCCGGGGCGGACGTCGGAAGTGTCGTGGTGCTCATGGGGGCTCCCGCCTCAGATCGCGAGCTGCTGGTCATTGCGGTTCAGCCAGCGGCGGTAGAAGGAGGTGAAGACGATCAGGATGGTCAGCAGCAGGATGCCGTAGGCCGCCGACTGCGCGAAGTCACGCGGCTGCTGGCCGAAGCCCAGGTAGTAGGCCCAGGTGACGAGGATCTGCGCGTCCGGGGCGGTGTTGCCGAACAGCAGGAAGATGACGGCGAACTGGTTGAACGTCCAGATGACGCCGAGGAGCACGACGGTGGAGCTGACGGACCGCAGACCCGGCAGGGTGACGTGCCGGAACCGCTGCCAGGCGTTCGCGCCGTCCATCTCGGAAGCCTCGTACAGGGTGGAGTCGATGGACTGCAGGCCGCCCAGCAGCGAGACCATCATGAACGGCACGCCGCACCAGGTGTTGACCATGATCGCGGCGAACCGCTGCCAGAAGGTGTCCTCCAGCCACAGCGGTGTCGGCAGGTGCACCGACTCCAGCACGGAGTTGATGACGCCGCCGTCGGCGAGCATGAAGCGCCAGCCGAAGACGGTGACGAAGGTCGGCACGGCCCACGGCAGGACCAGCAGCAGTCGGTAGAAGGTGCGGCCGCGCAGCTTCTGGTTGAGCAGCAGCGCGAGGCCGAGGCCGATGACGTAGTGCAGCGTGACGCAGAGCGCCGTCCACACGATCGTCCAGATGAAGTGCGACCAGAACCGGTCGTACGACGTCGGGCCCCACAGGATGTCGGCGTAGTTGTCGAGGCCGATGAACTCGTAAGTGGCGTCGATGTGGTTGACGCCGATCGTGCGGGCCGAGTTGAGGCTGTTGGCGTCCGTCAGCGTCAGGTAGAGGCCCCGCGCCAGCGGATAGAGCACCAGCACGCCGAGCACGAGGACCACCGGGGTGATCATCGCGTACGCGTACCAGTACTTCTGGTACGAGTGCCGGATGCGCTCGATCCGGCCGGGCCGGCGCCCGCGGTCACCACGCCGCTCGCCGGTCGCTCTGTCGATGGCGACTGTCATGATTCGACACCTTCTGCAAGTTCAGGAGTTGGTCGCACGCCCGGCGCCGGCGACGGCTCGGCCGGGGCGCACAGGCCGGATGGCCGTCGGATCCGTCCCCCGGTGCAGGCGGATCCGACGGCCACGCGGGGTCACTTCTTGAAGTCGGGGACCAGCTTGGCGATCGCGGTCTCCGCGTTGCTCAGGCCCTTGTCCAGCGACTCCTTGCCGCCGGCGATCTTCGGCAGTTCGGTGTCGAGCGGACCCCACAGCGAGCTGTACTCGGGCAGCGCCGGGCGCGGCTGGGCGGCGGCGAGCACCGTCTGGTAGCCGGCGATGCCCGGGTCGGCCTTGACGTCGGCGGTGTAGGCGTCGTCGCGGGTCGGCAGCGTCGAGTTCTTCAGGGCGATCGTCTCCTGGGACTTCGCCGAGGTCATGAACTTCACGAACTTCAGCGAGGCGTCCTGGTGGGCCTTGTCCGAGCCCGCGTAGACGGAGAGGTTGTGGCCGCCGGTCGGGGCGCCCGGCTTGCCGGTGGAGCCGGCCGGGACGGTGGCGATACCGAGGTTCGCCTTGTTCTTGAAGGCCGAGCCCTTGTAGAAGTTCGTGATCTCCCAGGGACCCTGGACGATCGCGGCGACCTTGCCGTTGACGAACGCGTCCTGGATGTGGGCGTACGCGTCGGCGGTGGTGTCGGCCTTGTGCAGGCCCTTGCCGCTGAACAGGCCCTGCCAGGTCTCGAAGCCCTTCTTGGCCTCGGGCGAGGCGACGGTGATCTTCTTGGCGTCGGCGTCGACCGTGTCGGTGCCCTCGCCGTAGAGGAAGGACTGGGCGTAGTACGCCTGGGTGGAGCCCCAGTAGCCGTCGACGCCCGTCTTCTTCTTCACCGTGGCGGCGGCGGTCTTCAGGTCGGCCCACGTCGTGGGCGCTTCCTTGATGCCGGCCTTCTCGAAGAGCGCCTTGTTGTAGACGAGCGCGAGGGTGTCGGTGACCAGCGGCACGCCGTAGGTCTTGCCGTCGTACTTGGCCTGCTCGATCAGGTTGGACTTGAACTTGTCCTGCTCGGCGAGAGCCTCGGTGCCGTCGAGCGGCAGGAAGTAGCTCTTCTTCGCGAACGCGGGGGTCCAGCCGACCTCCGAGCGCAGCAGGTCGGGCGCACCCTTGGATCCCGCGGCGGTGTCGAACTTGTTCTGCGCCTGGTCGAACGGCACGTTGACGTACTTGACCTTGACGTCGGGGTTGGCCTTCTCGAACTCCTTGACGAGGGCCTTGTACGTCGGGGCCTCGTTGGTGGCGTTCGAGGTGTCCCACCACGTGATGGTGGTGGGGCCGTCCGACTTGTCGCCGCTGTCGTCGCCGCCGCACGCCGTCGCCGAAAGGGCGATCGACGCCACCAGAGCGGTGGCCGCTATGCCACGCCGCATGAGATCTCCTTGAGGGTGAAAGCCCGAGTGGTTGGGGGAGCGGTCCCGCCCGCACCCCTTGCCGACTTGCCGACTGCGCCGTTGCGTCCGCCGGGCGACGTGAACGTAACAGCGTTGTAAGCGTCGCGAAAGAGCTTGCAGCAAAAAAGTGCAAGGACTGCCGAGAGTTACGCCGCCGTGACCTCTCCTCGGCGCCCGGATGCCCCGTACCGGGCCGATCAGCGGTCTCGCGGACGTCTGTGCAAGACTCTGCAAGCTCTTGCCAGGGCTGCCGTGTACGAGGATCATCGGCCCGTCAGCGCCTTGCAGGAGCCACCCCTTCCCGCGGCGCACGCGCGGGATGCCGAGCCGACCAGAACACGAGGGAGCCCGATGACGCAGCAGCCCGGAGCGAGCCGTTCAACCGGCCGCGCACGGCGCCTGGTTGGTGGGCAACGGGAGACCCGGCCGGTACAGTCCAATCCCGTGACCACACGGCTTGCCGACATCGCAGCCCAGGCGGGGGTCAGTGAGGCGACTGTCAGCCGCGTCCTGAACGGGAAGCCGGGCGTCGCCGCCACCACCCGCCAGTCCGTCCTGGCCGCCCTCGACGTCCTCGGCTACGAGCGTCCGGTCCGGCTGCGGCAGCGCAGCGAGGGACTGGTGGGGCTGATAACGCCGGAGCTGGAGAACCCCATATTCCCGGCGCTCGCCCAGGTGATCGGCCAGGCGCTGACCCGCCAGGGCTACACCCCGGTGCTGGCCACCCAGACCCCCGGCGGTTCCACCGAGGACGAGCTGACGGAGATGCTCGTCGACCGGGGCGTCGCCGGCATCATCTTCGTCTCGGGACTGCACGCGGACACCTCCGCGGACATGCAGCGCTACGAGCAGCTGCGCGCCCGGGGCGTGCCGTTCGTCCTCGTGGACGGTTTCTCGCCGAAGGTGCAGGCCCCCTTCATCTCGCCCGACGACCGGGCGGCGATGAGCCTCGCGGTCACCCACCTCGTCTCGCTCGGTCACACGAACATCGGTCTCGCGCTCGGCCCGAAGCGGTTCGTGCCGGTGCAGCGCAAGATCGAGGGTTTCGTGCGCACGATGCAGGAGCAGCTGGGCCTGCGCCCCGACGACATCGAGGAGCGGCTCGTCCAGCACTCCCTCTACACCCTGGAGGGCGGCCAGGCGGCGGCCACCGCGCTCATCGAGCGGGACTGCACGGCGGTGGTGTGCGCCAGCGACATGATGGCGCTGGGCGCGATACGGGCGGCGCGGCAGCTCGGGCTGGACGTGCCGAAGGGCATTTCGGTCGTCGGCTTCGACGACTCGCCCCTCATCGCCTTCACTGACCCGCCGCTCACCACGGTCCGCAAACCGGTGCCGGCCATGGGCCAGGCGGCGGTGCGCACGCTGCTGGAGGAGATCGGCGGGACGCCCGCGCCGCACAGCGAGTTCGTTTTCATGCCGGAGCTGGTGGTGCGGGGTTCGACCGCTTCCGCCCCCGGGGACCGGAATCGTCCCTGAGGGGGAGAACCGCCCGGCCCCGGCCCTCCGCGCGGAGCAGGAAATGCGGCCGGAACCCGACCAGGGGATGATCGGTGCGGGAAGGCTTTTCTGGCACACTCTGTCCTTATGGGTGAGATCACCGTGACGACACTGGAAGGCCGGAAGCAGGCCCCTCCCGAGTCCGTCGCGGACAGCTCGAACGACCGCGCCGGCCGGGCCCTGCTGCGCCGGCTGCGTACCCCACGCCGCCCCCGATTCTGGTTCGAGATCCTGCTGATCGGTGTGAGCTACTGGACGTACTCGCTGATCCGCAACGCGGTTCCGGAGCAGAGGACGCAGGCGCTGCGCAACACCGACTGGATCTGGCGGGCCGAGCACCATCTCGGGATCGCCGTCGAGGAGTCGGTCAACCACGCCGTGAACTCGGTGACATGGCTGATCGTCGGGATGAACTACTACTACGCGACGCTGCACTTCGTGGTCACGCTGGGTGTTCTCGTGTGGCTCTACCGCAGCCACCCCGGCCGGTACGCGGCGACGCGCACGGCGCTCTTCGCGACGACCGCCGTCGCCCTGGTCGGCTACTACTTCTACCCGCTCGCCCCGCCCCGGCTGATGGGCGGCACCTTCGTCGACACGGTCCTGGTCCATCAGACCTGGGGCTCCATGGCGTCGGGTGACCTGAAGAACATGTCGAACCAGTACGCGGCGATGCCGTCGATGCACATCGGCTGGTCCCTGTGGTGCGGTCTCACGATCTTCGCCCTGGCCTCGGCCCCCTGGGCCCGCGTCCTCGGTCTGCTCTACCCGGCGGCCACCCTGGTGGTCATCGTCGCCACGGCCAACCACTTCTGGCTGGACGCGGTGGGCGGCATGATCTGCCTGGCCTTCGGCTTCGTGGTCGCGGGAGCCTGGTACGGCGCCCTGCCGTACGCCCTGCCGCGCCGGGTACCGGAGCCGGGCGGGCCGCTGCCGCAACCACTGGAGGCCTGACCGGCCGCCGCGGCGACGCCGACGGGCTGACCGGGACCGGATGCTCCCGAACCCCGCGTTCGCCGTCGGCTCCTGCGAGGCCCTTCGGCTTCTCGGGCCTGTCTCGCGTCCGGGCGGCTTTCCGTGTCCCCGGCGTCACCCTCCGTAGAACAGTTCGTCCACCACGGCCCGCGCCCGTCGCGTCGTGCGCCGGTAGCCCTCCAGCAGGTCTCCCACGTGCCCGCTCTCGTACCCCAGGTACCGGCCCACGGCGGCCAGTTCCCGTCCGTCCGACGGGAAGGTGTCCCCGGCCCGTCCCCGCACGAGCATCACCGCGTTGCGGACCCGGGTCGCCAGCACCCACGCCTCGTCCAGGATCCCCGCCTCCTCCTGTGGCAGGAGGCCCGCGGCGCACGCGGCGGCGAGCGCGGCCCGCGTCCGGGTCGTGCGCAGCGCCGGCTCGGTGTGCCCGTGCCGCAGCTGCAGGAGCTGGACCGTCCACTCCACGTCGGACAGCCCGCCGCGGCCGAGCTTGGTGTGCAGGGTCGGGTCGGCGCCGCGCGGCATCCGCTCCGACTCCATGCGGGCCTTGAGCCGGCGGATCTCCCGTACGGCGTCGTCACCGAGGCCGTCCGCCGGGTACCGCAGCGGGTCTATCAGGTCGATGAAGCGGCGCCCGAGGTCCTCGTCGCCTGCGACGGGCTCGGCGCGCAGCAGGGCCTGCGACTCCCAGCCGAGGGACCAGCGGCGGTAGTAGGCCGCGTAGGAGTTGAGGGTCCGTACCGTGGGCCCCGACTTGCCCTCGGGCCGCAGGTCCGCGTCGACGAGCAGCGGCGGATCCGAGCTCGGCAGCTGGAGCAGCCGCCGCATCTCGGAGACGACGGCGTTCGCGGCGCGCGAGGCCTCCTGCTCGTCGACGCCCTCCCGGGGCTCGTGCACGAACAGTACGTCCGCGTCGGACCCGTAGTTGAGCTCGTGGCCGCCGAACCGGCCCATCCCGATCACGGCGAAGCGGGTGGGCAGCGTCTCCCCCCACCCGTCCCGCACGACCGCGCGCAGCGTCCCGGAGAGGGTGGCCGCGGTGAGGTCCGAGATCGCGGCGCCGACCCGGTCCACGAGCGCCCCCGGGTCGGCCACGGCCGGGGTCTCCTCGGTGCCGTAGGAGGCGACGATGTCGGCGGCCGCCGTGCGGAACAGTTCGCGGCGGCGCACCCCCCGCGCGGCCGTGACCGCCTGCTCGCCGCCGGGGGCCCGGCCGACCGCGGCGAGGATCTCCTGCTCGAGGTGGGCGCGGGACCTGGCCTCCAGTCCGCCCGCGGCGCCGTCGCCGAGCAGCGCGACGGCTTCCGGGGCGCGCATCAGCAGGTCGGGCGCGAGCCGTCCCGCGGACAGCACCCGCGCCAGGTTCTCGGCGGCGGCCCCCTCGTCCCGGAGCAGCCGTAGATACCAGGGCGTCTTGCCCAACGCGTCCGACACCTTGCGGAAGTTGAGCAGTCCGGCGTCCGGGTCGGCGGAGTCCGCGAACCAGCCGAGCAGGACCGGCAGCAGGGTCCGCTGGATGGCGGCCTTGCGGGTGACGCCGGAGGCCAGCGCCTCCAGGTGGCGCAGGGCGGCGGCGGGATCGGCGTACCCGAGCGCGACGAGCCGTTCGCGCGCCGCGTCCGGACTCAACCGGCTCTCGCCCGGCGCGAGTTGGGCGACGGCGTCGAGCAGCGGCCGGTAGAACAGCTTCTCGTGCAGCCGCCGTACGACGGAGGCGTGCCGCTTCCACTCGCGGTGCAGCTCGGTGACCGGGTCGGTGCGCAGTCCGAGCGAGCGTCCGATGCGCCGCAGGTCGGCCTCGCCCTCGGGCACGAGGTGGGTGCGCCGCAGCCGGTAGAGCTGGATGCGGTGTTCCAGGGTCCGCAGGAAGCGGTAGGCGGCGTCGAGCTGCACCGCGTCGGCGCGGCCCACGTAGCCGCCCGCGGCCAGCGCCTTCAGGGCGTCCAGCGTGGTCCCGCTGCGCAGTGACGTGTCGGCCCGCCCGTGCACCAACTGCAGGAGCTGCACGGCGAATTCGACGTCCCGCAGGCCGCCGGGGCCGAGCTTCAGCTCGCGGTCGACCTCGGCGACGGGGATGTTCTCCACGACGCGGCGGCGCATCTTCTGCACGTCGGGGACGAAGTTCTCCCGTTCGGCGGCGTGCCAGACGAGGGGGGCGAGGGTGGCGACGTACTCCTCGCCGAGCGCGAGGTCCCCGGCCACCGGCCGTGCCTTCAGCAGCGCCTGGAACTCCCAGGTCTTGGCCCACCGCTGGTAGTAGGCGAGGTGGCTGCTCAGGGTCCGTACCAGCGGGCCGTTACGGCCCTCCGGGCGCAGGTTGGCGTCGACGGGCCAGATGGTGCCCTCGACGGTGGTCTCGGAGCAGATCCGCATCATGTGCGAGGCGAGGCGGGTGGCCGCCTGGATCGCCTTGCCCTCGTCCGCGCCGTCCGCCGGCTCCCCGACGAAGATCACGTCGACGTCGGACACGTAGTTCAGCTCGTGGCCGCCGCACTTGCCCATCGCGACGACCGCGAGCCGGCACAGCGCGCCGTCGTCGGGCGCGGCGGCCCGGGCGATCGCGAGCGCGGCGCGCAGCGTCGCCGTCGCGAGGTCGGCGAGCTCGGCGGCGGTCTGGGCGATGTCGGTGGTGCCGCAGACGTCCCGCGCGGCGATGGACAGCAGGCAGCGCCGGTAGGCGACGCGCAGCGCGACGGGGTCGTCCGCCTCGGCGAGGCCCCGCTCGAACTCCTGCACTCCCGGGTGCAGGTCCCGCGGCTCGTACATCACGAGGGCCTGCCAGTCCCGCGGGTGGCGGGCGAGGTGGTCGGCGAGCGCGGCCGAGGCGCCGAGCACCCCGAGCAGCCGGTCCCGCAGCGGCTTGGACGCGATGAGCGTGTCCAGCAGCTCCCGCTGGGCGGTGTGACCGTCCTGCGCCTCGACGAGCCGGACCAGCCCGAGCAGCGCGAGATCGGGGTCGGCGGTCGCGCCCAGCGCGTCGAGCAGCACGGGATCGGTCCGGACGGGCGCCAGCTCGGCGCCGTCCAGGAGCCGCTCGGCGGCGGACGGGTCGGTGAAACCGTGCCGCAGCAGCCGAGTGAAGGTACTGCTTCTGCGCCCCGGCGCCGTCATGCTCGGCCTCCTGTCGGATCAAGGTCGTACGGCCTCGAGCCTAACCGCAGCGGCCGGTGGCGGCTCCGGGGCGGGCACCCGCGAACTGTCCGGGCTCCTTCGGCGCAAGCGGTGGCGCGGCGGGCCGTCCTGGGCTTCGGTGAGGGGGAACCGTCCGGCCGGACGCGAGGGCGCCCCGGCCGGCGTGCGACGAAGGGATGCATTTGTGGACATGACCCTCGAAGTGATCGTGCTGCCGGTCACCGACGTGGACCGGGCCAAGGAGTTCTACCGCGACAAGGTCGGCTTCCACGTCGATCTGGACGGCGAGGTGATGGAGGGGGTGCGGATCGTCCAGCTGACGCCGCCGGGCTCGGGGTGTTCCATCGCGCTCGTCGACGGACTGCCGATCCCGACCGGGACGCCGCGGCCGGGGACGTACCACGGCATGCAGCTGTGCGTGGAGGACGCGAAGGCCGCGTACGAGGAGCTGCGGGCGCGCGGCCTCGACGTCAGCGAGCCGCAGTCGTTCGCGCCGCAGGACGGTGCCACGTTCATGTACTTCACCGATCCGGACGGCAACGGGTGGGCGATCCAGGAGTACCGGCAGCGGGCGGCGAAGCCGCTGCACAGGGTATTGGCGGAGCTGGCGGCCGGGCGGCAGTAGTTCACCCGCTCTTCACCCCTCGGGTTGGGGGACGTGGGCCACGGGAATATTGGCGTGTGCATGCTCTGTCCGCACCGCTCCCGTCCTCGTCCCCCACACCGGAGGTCTGAAGTGTCCGGCAGAACCGCGTACCACCGCAGCCGTGCCCTCGTGGCGTCCGCCCTGGCCCTCGCCGCCGCGGCGGCCGGGCTCTGGACCGGGTTCGGCGGCTCGTCCCCCGCGCAGGCCGCGGCCGGGGTCCCGACCCCGGACCACGTGGTCGTCGTGGTCTTCGAGAACCACGCCTACAGCCAGGTGATCAACTCCTCCAGCGCGCCGTACATCAACTCGCTCAGGACCGGCGGCGCCAACCTCTCCCAGGCGTACGCCGAGACCCACCCCAGCCAGCCCAACTACTTCGCCCTCTTCTCCGGCTCCACCCAGGGCATCACGGACGACAGCTGCTACACGCCCGCCTTCTCCTCCGCGCCGAACCTCGCCTCCGAGCTGATCGCGGCGGGCAAGAGCTGGGCGAGCTACAACGAGACGCTGCCCAGCCAGGGTTCGACGACGTGCAGCAGCGGCAGGTACGCGCGCAAGCACAACCCCTGGTTCGGCTTCCGCAACGTGCCAACGTCCACGGCGAAGACGTTCGGCCAGTTCCCGGCGGACTACGCGACGCTCCCCCAGGTCTCCTTCGTCGTCCCCGACCTGTGCAGCGACATGCACGACTGCTCGGTGTCCACCGGCGACACCTGGCTGAAGAACAAGCTGGGCGCGTACGCGACCTGGGCCAGGACCCACAACAGCCTCCTCGTCGTCACCTTCGACGAGGACAACCGGCTCAGCGGCAACCGGATCCCGACGGTGCTGTACGGGCAGCAGGTGACGGCCGGCGCGACCTCGTCGACCACCTACAACCACTACGACCTGCTCCGCACCCTGGAGGACATGCACGGCCTCCCGCACGCGGGCAACGCGGCCTCCGCGAAGGACATCACCGGGATCTGGACGTCCTGACGTGTACGTAGCGGACAGCCGGGCCGGCACCCCGGCCACGGCGTCCGCGGCCGCCGCCGCCCGGCCCCGCGCCGGGCGGCGGCGCACCGCGGTCGCCCCCACGGTGCTCGCCCTCGGCACGGTCAGCCTGATCACGGACGTCTCGTCGGAGATGGTGACGGCGGTGCTGCCGCTGTACCTGGTGGCTGGCCTCGGCCTGTCCCCGCTGGGCTTCGGGCTGCTGGACGGGATCTACAACGGGTTCTCGGCACTGGTCCGGCTGGCCGGCGGGCATCTCGCCGACCGAGGGGGCGGCCGCCACAAGTGGGTGGCCGGCTTCGGCTACGGCCTGTCGGCGGCCTGCAAACCGCTGCTCCTGCTGGCCCACACGCTGACCCCGATCGGCCTGATCCTGGCGGTCGACCGCACGGGCAAGGGCCTGCGCACGGCGCCGCGCGACGCTCTGATCTCCCTGTCGAGCCCGCCGGGGACGCGGGGGCGTGCCTTCGGCGTCCACCGGGCCATGGACACGGCGGGCGCCCTGCTGGGCCCCCTGGCCGCCTTCCTGATCCTGCGGGCGACGGTCGACGGCTACGACGCGGTGTTCACCGTCAGCTTCTGTGTCGCCGTGACGGGCGTCCTGGTGCTGGTCCTGTTCGTACCGGGGGGTTCACCCGGGGCGGGGGCTCCCGGCGTGGGGTCTCCCCGGGCGGGTTCCCTCCCGGCCGAAGGCTGCGGCGACGACGACGGCGGGAAAACCGGGAAACCCCCCTCCGGAACCGCCGGGACCACCGCGCCCCGGCCCACGCTGCGGGCGGCGCTGGGGCTCCTCCGGGAGCGCGGCCTGCGCCGCATCACCCTCTGCGCCCTGCTGCTCGGCCTCGCCACGGTCAGCGACTCCTTCGTCTACCTGCTGCTCCAGCGGCGCCTCGGCGTGGCGGACCGCTGGTTCGCCCTGCTGCCGCTCGGCACCGCGGCCGCGTTCCTGCTGCTGGCCGTCCCGCTCGGACGGCTCGCCGACCGGGCCGGCCGGTGGCGGGTGTTCCTGGCGGGCCACGGCGCCCTGCTCCTCGCGTACGGCCTGCTGCTCTCCTCCTGGCACGGCGCCGCGCTGCCGTACGTCGTGCTCCTCCTGCACGGCGGCTTCTACGCGGCCACCGACGGCGTGCTGATGGCCGCCGCGTCGGACAGCGTCCCGGAGTCCCTGCGCTCCTCCGGGCTCGCCCTCGTGCAGACCGGGCAGGCGCTGGCCCGGTTCGTCTGCTCGCTCGGCTTCGGCGCGGCCTGGACGGCGTGGGGCGACCGTACGGCGCTCACCGCGTCGGCCGTGGCGCTGACCGTCTGCGCCCTGAGCGCGCTCCGTCTGCGCCCCACGGCGACGATCCCGGAAGGCCCCGCATGACCCCGCGCAGCCGCGTCCTCGTCCTGGCCCTCTCCCTCGTCCTGCTGGCGGGCGTCGCCACGGCCTCCGTACTGCACGCCTCGGCCCGCGCCGACCGCCGGGACCGGGCGCGGCCCGGGGGCCCGCGGATCACCGCGGGCCCGGTCGCGCTGGCCGGCGCGGGCCCCCGCATGGTGTTCCGGAACATGGCATGGGGCCCGCACCGCGACGAGCTGACGACGGTGCCGGCGTCGGACCCGGCGGGCCCGCGGACGGCGTCGAAGGTGACGTGCCTGCGCTTCTACGCGGCCGCGGGCACGGGGGTCTGCCTCCAGGCCGTCCGCGGCGCCGTCCAGGACACGTACCGGGCGGTGATCCTGGACGCGGCGCTGCACGAGAAGGCCCGCTACGACGTGCCCGGCATCCCGTCCCGGGCGCGGGTCTCGCCCAGCGGCCGCTTCGCCGCCTGGACGGCGTTCGTGGGCGGCGACTCGTACGCGGGGACGGACTTCTCGACCCGCGCGGCGATCGTCGACACGCGTACGGGCCGGTTCACGCCGTCGCTGGAGACGTTCCGGATCGTCAGGGACGGCCGCCCCTACCGGGCCGCGGACGTCAACTTCTGGGGCGTCACCTTCGCCGCCGACGACCGGCACTTCTACGCGACGCTGGCGACGAAGGGGCGGACCCACCTGGTCCGCGGCGACCTGCGCACACGTACGGTCACCACGCTGCGCACGAACGTGGAGTGCCCGTCCCTCTCCCCCGACGGCACGCGCGTCGCGTTCAAGAAGCGGGTGGCGGGCCGCCCCGCGGACGCGCCCTGGCGCCTGTACGTCCTCGATCTGCGCACGATGCGCGAGACCCCGCTCGCCGAGTCCCGCAGCGTCGACGACCAGGCCGTCTGGCGGGACGGTCACACCCTGGTCTACGCACTCCCCGGCGACTACGGGGCCGACCTCTACGCGGTCCCGGCCGACGGCACGGGGACGCCGCGCCGCATCAGCGCCGCGGCCGTGTCACCGGCGTTCCTGCCCTGACCGCACGGCGCTCCTCAGCCGGCGTCCGCGAGCACCGCCCGGATCACGTGCCGGGCGTTGCCCGCCATCGCCGGGTTCGTGGTGCGGTGGTGCGGCAGGGCGACCAGGGCCTGCGAAAGCGTCCGCGCCCGGCCGCTCGTCCAGGACGCGTCGTCCGCGCCGAGCGCCTCGCGGAAGACCTTCCGGCCCCCGGCGGGCAGCAGGTTCCACGCCGGGAACAGGTCGCAGGCGGGATCGCCGACCCCCATGCACCCGAAGTCGATCACCGCGGTCAGCCTGCCCCCGTCCACCAGCAGGTTGCCCGGCATCAGATCGGCGTGCAGCCACACCGGCGGCCGGTCCCGGTCCGGGGTCCGCAGCGCGTCCTCCCACACGGCGGTGACGGCGTCGCAGTCGACGCCCTCCGCGGGGATCCCGCGCAGCGCCGCGATCGCCGCCCGCGTCTCCTCGTCGAGCGAGGCGAGCGGTCCGCCGCGGTGGGCCGGAGGCGCACCCGGCAGAGTGACGGCCCGCATCGCCGCGACGAAGGCGGCCAGGTCCCGGGCCAGCGCCTCGGGTTCGGTCAGCGCCCCCGCCTCGGGGTTCTCCCCCACCAGCCACCGGTGCACCGTCCAGGGCCACGGAAAGCCCTCGGCCGGCTCACCGGCCCCCAGCACCTCGGGGACAGCCGTGGGCAGGCGGGACGCCAGACGGGGCAGCCACTCCTGCTCCCTGGACACGTCCCCGGCTCCGCCCGGAACCAGCGGCAGCCGCACCACCATGTCCTCGCCGAGCCGGTACATGGCGTTGACCGTCCCCCCGGACGGAACCCGCTCCACCGCCAGCCCGGCTCACCCCGGAAACCGCCCGGCGACCAGCCGCCGCACGAGCCCCTCGTCGACGCCCCACTCCCGCCCTGTGCCCATGAGGCGCCATCCGACCGCAGGTCGCGGACGGGCGTCAAACACGTTCCGGGACGCACACAGGGCCGACGGTCCGTGACCGTCGGCCCTGCGGCCGTATGCGGAGGTGAGGCCTGCGGCTCCCGCCTACAGCACCGGCAGGTTCTTGCGCAGCTCGAACGCCGTGACCTCGGAGCGGTACTCCTCCCACTCCGACTTCTTGTTGCGCAGGAAGAAGTCGAAGACGTGCTCGCCGAGGGTCTCGGCGACGAGTTCGCTGCGCTCCATGAGCGTCAGGGCCTCGCCCAGGTTCTGCGGGAGGGGCTCGATGCCCAGGGCGCGGCGTTCCGCGTCACGCAGGGCCCAGACGTCGTCGTCGGCGCCCGGCGGCAGCTCGTAGCCCTCCTCGATGCCCTTGAGACCGGCGGCCAGGAGCAGGGCGTACGCCAGGTACGGGTTCGTGCCGGAGTCGAGGGAGCGGACCTCGACGCGGGCCGAGCCGGTCTTGCCGGGCTTGTACATCGGGACGCGCACCAGCGCGGAGCGGTTGTTGTGGCCCCAGCAGATGTACGAGGGGGCCTCGCCGCCGGCGCCCGCCGTGCGCTCCGAGCCGCCCCAGATGCGCTTGTACGAGTTCACCCACTGGTTGGTGACCGCCGAGATCTCCGCCGCGTGCCTCAGCAGGCCCGCGATGAAGGAGCGGCCGACCTTGGAGAGCTGGTACTCCGAGCCGGACTCGTAGAACGCGTTCCGGTCGCCCTCGAAAAGGGAGAGGTGGGTGTGCATGCCGGAGCCGGGGTGCTCGGAGAAGGGCTTCGGCATGAAGGTCGCCTGCACACCCTGCTCCAGTGCCACCTGCTTCATGACCAGGCGGAACGTCATGATGTTGTCCGCCGTGGACAGCGCGTCGGCGTACCGCAGGTCGATCTCCTGCTGGCCCGGCGCGCCCTCGTGGTGGGAGAACTCGACGGAGATGCCCATCGACTCCAGCATGGTGATCGCCTGGCGGCGGAAGTCCATGCCCACGTTCTGCGGGGTGTGGTCGAAGTAGCCGGAGTTGTCGGCGGGGGTGGGCCGCGAGCCGTCCAGCGGGCGGTCCTTCAGCAGGAAGAACTCGATCTCGGGGTGGGTGTAGAAGGTGAACCCGAGGTCGGAGGTCTTGGCGAGGGCACGCTTGAGGACGTAGCGCGGGTCCGCGAAGGACGGCGAGCCGTCCGGCATCAGGATGTCGCAGAACATCCGCGCCGTGCCGGGGGCCTCCGCACGCCACGGCAGCACCTGGAACGTCGACGGATCCGGCTTGGCGATCATGTCCGACTCGTAGACCCGGGCGAAGCCCTCGATCGCGGAACCGTCGAACCCGATGCCCTCGTCGAAGGCCTGCTCCAGCTCGGCCGGGGCCACGGCCACCGACTTCAGGAAGCCGAGCACGTCCGTGAACCAGAGGCGTACGAACCGGATGTCACGCTCCTCCAGTGTCCGGAGCACGAACTCCTGCTGCTTGTCCATCTTCCGCTTCCACCCATCCTTGCTGGTCAGGCCGCCTGCTCCCACGCCTCGGGGACGATCGGGGCACATGAGCATCCCACCACAACACCATTTCGTGCGCGTTGCGGACCTAGATCGGCAGGCCGACCATGGTCTGAACGTCTCGCGTACGGACGGTGCACTGCGCTGCTGCCCATACTGCCTGCTCATCCGGGTCCGGCGATACCGAGGAACAAGCCCGGCCCTCATCCGGCGGCGGACGGCACCGGAGCTGCTCCGGAGCAACTCCGGACATTCCCGGGACCTCCACTCCGTACCCCGCCCGCATTCCCACTACGATCAGCAAACCCGACCGTCCCACATCCGCCAGCCCCCGAAGGACTCGCCATGGGTTCCGCCAAGAACAGCACCAATGCCTCGCGCAAGGCGCGTATAGAGGAGATGCGCCGCGCCGAGCGTTCCCGCGAGCGCCGCAGCCGGATCCTCACCATCGGTGCGAGCGCGGTCATCGTCGCGGGTCTCGTCGCCGGCGGCACGTACCTCGTCACGTCGCAGTCCGACAAGGACGGCTCCAGCGACTCGAAGGGGACGTCGGGTCACTTCGTCACCGGCAAGGACGGGGTGAAGACCTGGAAGGGCACCCTCGGCCGCACCCACGTCACGAAGACGGTGAAGTACCCGATGGAGCCCCCGGTCGGCGGTGACCACAACCAGGTGTGGATGAACTGCAACGGCGACGTCTACACCAAGGCGATCGGCAACATGAACGCCGTGCACTCGCTGGAGCACGGCGCGGTCTGGGTGACGTACAACGCCAAGGCACCGGAAGCCGACGTGAAGGCGCTCGCGGCGAAGGTCAAGAAGACCCCGTACACGCTGATGAGCCCCGTCGAGGACCAGAAGGACCCGATCATGCTCAGCGCCTGGGGCAAGCAGCGCACGGTCACGGGCGCGAGCGACCCGAACGTCGAGAAGTTCTTCGCGGAGTACGTGCAGGGCAAGCAGACGCCCGAGCCGGGGGCCGCCTGCACCAACGGACTGGCGAAGTGAGCCGTACGAGGCGGACCGGCTGGATCGCGGGGGCCGCGGCAGCCGTGCTCGTCACCGCCGGGGCGATCACGTACGCGGTCGCGGACGGCGGCGACCCGGGCACGAGCACGCCCGCCGCGGACTCCGCCGACGCGGGCTTCGCGCGGGACATGGCCGTGCACCACCAGCAGGCCGTCGAGATGTCGTACATCGTGCGCGACCGCACCGAGGACGAGGAGGTGCGGCGTCTCGCGTACGACATCGCGCAGACCCAGGCCAACCAGCGCGGCATGCTGCTGGGCTGGCTCGACCTGTGGGAGCTGCCGAAGGTCTCCGCCGACCCGCCCATGACGTGGATGGACATGGGCGGCATGGCCTCCGGCAAGGACGGCGCGCTGATGCCGGGGATGGCCACCAACGCCGAGATGGACGGCCTCCGCAAGAAGAGCGGCAAGGACGCCGAGATCACCTACCTGCGGTTGATGTACGCCCACCACGCGGGCGGTGTGCACATGGCCCAGGGCTGTGCGCGGAAGTGCGAGGTCGGCGTCGAACGGCGGCTCGCCAAGGGCATGGTCGCGGGGCAGCGGTCCGAGATGGATCTCATCTCCGGCATGCTGAAGGAGCGCGGCTCCGCCCCGCCGGACTGACGGGACCTGCCGGATCCGACGGGTTTCACGGACCCACCGGACCGACCGGGCTCACCCGCCGGGCTCCGGACCGGCCCGGCTCCGGACCGGCCGGACTCCCGGCATCGAACCGACCGACGCCGGACTCCGCAGGGACGGGACCGACCGGACTCCCGTGCGGAATGCGGCACATGACGGGCATCGCACCCAATTCCCTTACGCATACGGTTCCTTGGGGTCTTCTTGGCCCCCGCATTCCCCTGGCATGAACGCTTCGTCGCGAGAGTGACCACAGCGTGATCCACTCCCTGTGCCGCCTTGCCGCACAGGGGTCTACGCGGATCACGAACCGGCCACTACATGCGACGAACCGCATCGCAGGGGGTTTCATGAGATCCAACCGCGCCACAGCGCGCGCCGGAGTGAGCCTGGCAGCGACACTGCCGCTCCTCGCCGGTGCGCTGGCGCTCGGCATACCCGCGGCCCAGGCCGCGGACGGCCCGGCCCGCGACACCCTCGCGGGCACCAAGCCCGCCTGGGCCACGGCCGCGGCGGACAGGGGAGCCGCCGCCGACGGCTCCCGGGTGTCCGCCCGGGTCTACCTGGCCGGCCGGGACGCCTCCGGTCTTGCCGCGTACGCCAGGGCCGTGTCTGACCCCGGGTCGGCCTCGTACGGCAGGTACCTGAGCACCGGTCAGGCGCAGGCGCGCTTCGGCGCGACGAAGGCGCAGGTGGCCGGGGTGACCTCCTGGCTGAGGTCGGCGGGCCTCGAAGTCACCGGCACGACACGGCACTACGTCTCCGTGACGGGTGACGTGGCCGCCACCGAGAAGGCGTTCGGCACGCGGCTGCACAACTACGCCAAGGGCGGGAAGACCTACCGCGCGCCGACCAGGACGGCCTCCGCGCCGGCGGCCCTGAACGGCGCCGTGCTGACCGTCACCGGCCTGGACAGCGCCCCGCACAAGGCCACCCACCAGGACCAACTCCCGCCGCCGGACGCCGTGTTCCGCAACGCCGGACCGTTCTCCTCGTACCACGGCTCGAACATCGCGAGCACGCTGCCGTCCGCGTACGGCAAGAAGATCCCGTACGCCGTCAAGGGATACACCGGCAAGCAGCTGCGCGCCGCCTACGGGGCCGGCACGCGGACCGGCAAGGGGGTGCGGGTCGCCATCACCGACGCGTACGCCTCGCCGACCATCGCCTTCGACGCGGCCACCTACGCGAAGAAGCACGGTGACGCCAAGTACCGCGGCAGCCAGCTGCGCCAGGTGCTGCCGGGGACCTACACCAAGACCGAGGAGTGCGGGGCCTCGGGCTGGTACGGCGAGGAGACCCTCGACGTCGAGGCCGTGCACGCGGTCGCGCCCGGCGCGGACATCACGTACGTCGGCGCCGCCTCCTGCTACGACGACGATCTACTCGACTCGCTGAACAGAATCGTCGACGGGCACCTGGCCGACCTCGTCTCCAACTCGTGGGGCGACATCGAGGCCAACGAGACACCGGACATCGCGGCCGCCTACGACCAGGTCTTCCAGTTCGGCGCGGTCGAGGGCATCGGCTTCTACTTCTCCTCCGGCGACAACGGCGACGAGGTCGCCAACACCGGCACGAAGCAGGTCGACACCCCGGCCAACTCGGCCTGGGTGACGGCCGTCGGCGGCACCTCGCTGGCGGTCGGCAAGCACGACACGTACCTCTTCGAGACCGGCTGGGGCACCGAGAAGGCGAGCCTGTCGGCCGACGGCAGGAGCTGGACGGGCTTCCCCGGCACGTTCACCTCGGGCGCGGGCGGCGGCACCAGCCGGACCGTGTCGCAGCCCTTCTACCAGAAGAGCGTCGTGCCGGCCGCGCTCGCCAGGGCGAACGGGACGACCGCCATGCGGACCGTGCCGGACATCGCGGCGATCGCCGACCCCAACACCGGGTTCAGGGTCGGGCAGACGCAGACCTTCCCGGACGGGTCGCAGCGGTACGACGAGTACCGGATCGGCGGCACCTCGCTCGCCGCGCCGGTGATCGCGGCCGTCCAGGCCCTCGCCCAGGAGGCACGCGGCGGCAAGCCCATCGGCTTCGCCAACCCGTCGATCTACGCGAAGTACGGCTCGAAGGTGTACCACGACGTGACGGACCGCCCGACGGGGCCCCGACTCGCCGTGGCACGTGTGGACTTCGCCAACGGCTACGACGCGTCCGAGGGGCTGCTCACCTCCGTCCGCAGCCTCGGCAAGGACAGCTCCCTCAAGGCCGTGAAGGGGTACGACGACGTCACCGGCGTCGGCTCGCCCGCCGCCGGGTACGTCAACTCGTACCGGTCGCACTGACGCTCCGTCACCGTGTGTGGCGCCCGCTCCTCTTGGGGGCGGGCGCCGCTGTGTCCGGCGGGACCAAGTGATCCGGTCGGCGCTCAGGCGGGTCCGGTGGCCAGTACCGCGGCCGCGACGTCCCCGGGGCGGTCGAGCATGAGGAGGTGTCCGGAGGGGCCGCGCGTGACGCGGAACGTGGCGTCCAGCCGTGCGGCCAGGGCCCGTTGCCGGGCCACCCAGCGTCCGGAGCGGGCCGCGAGGACGGTGGCGGGTGCCGGGGCCGCGGCCAGGACCGTGACCGGGGCGGCCGGGAGCGGCAAGCACCGCCGCAGGGCAGCCAGTTCGGCCGCCTCATCGCGGTAGGTGGCGTTCTCGGCCAGGACCGCGTGCAGCGAGCGGCTGGTGGAGTAAGCGCTCCTGACCAGGTCGTACGGGGCAGGGTCGCCGCCCGCCGCGCGTCCGGCTCGCACCACCGCGCGCCGCAGCGCCGGGCCCAGGGCCCGCGGCAGGCCCGCCGCGCCGAGCAGCGTGCCGCACACGCGCGTGCCCGCGTCGCGCGCCGCTCGCGCCCTGCGGGGGCCCGGTTCCTCCTCCACAGCGGCGTCGAGCAGGACCAGCCCCGCCGTACGGGCCGGGTGGAGCCGGGCGAAGGCCTCCGCGTGGAAGCCCGCGAGGGAGTGTCCGGCGACGGTCACCGGGGCGTCGAACCCGAGCGCGTCCAGGACCTGCGCGATACGCCGCGCCTCTCCGGCCAGCGTGGGCCGCGTGCGCGCGGGTCCGCTGAGCCCCAGTCCGGGGCGGTCGAACCGTACGACCGTGCGGTGCGGGGCGAGCAGGGGCACGACCGGATCCCAGTCGAACCAGGCCAGTCCGAGGCCCGCGCTCAGGACGCAGACGGGCCCCTCTCCGTCCACCCGGACGTGGTGGGGTACGCCCTCGACCCGCACGAAGCGCACGGACGTCATCGCCCCGCCCGTCCCGTCTCCGGGACGAGCCGCCGGGCGGGCGGCCCGGCCTCCGGGGCGGGCCGGGCGAGCGAGACCCCGAGGACCCCCAGCCACACCGCGATCAGGCCCAACTGGGCGCGCTGAGCGAGCCCGAGCGACCAGTCGGCGTGGCCCTCCTCCAGCGCGGCGACGGCGGCCAGGGTCCAGGCCGTCGCCACCAGTTCGAGGGCGACGAGGGGCGGGCCGAGGCGGGCGAGGGCTGAGGCGGGCGCGGGTGCGGCGCGGCGGGCCGCCTGGGTGAGGGCCGCCATGGCCGCGAGCGCGCAGCACAGGGCGAGCGCGCTGCTGGTGGTGTGCGCCAGGTGGGTCACCGGTACGAGCCCCGCGTGCTCCCGCTCGGCGCAGCGGCGGTCCACGGTCGCCGCGCAGCTCAGGGGCAGGCGTGAGTCGACTGCGGTGGCCGCGCCGAAGAGCACCAGGGCAGTCCAGCCGGCGGTCGCCCAGCGGCTCCGGGGCGGCAGCCGCAGCAGCGCCCACAGTCCGCCGGCCCACAGGAGCGTCCCGGCGACCAGGTCCGTCGTACGGAACAGTCCGCCTCGGGGCTGGTCCTGCGCGGCCAGCTCACTGACGTAGGTCCGCGCCGGCGCCAGTCCGGTCGGCAGGACGGCCTCCAGCGCCCACGCGGTGTATGTGAGTGTGCCCAGCACGACGAGCAGGGCGACGGCGCGGCGGTCCCGGCGGTCTGGAAGGTCCGGGCTGTCCCGGCGGTCCCGGCAGTCCCGGCGGTCCCGGCAGTCCCGGCGGTCCCGGCGGTCCCGGCGGTCCCGGCGGTCCCGGCGGGACGGGGGTGGCGGCGTCGTCATGGGGCACATGATCGACGCGTCGGGAGCGGTGTGCACGTTGGCCGGGGTGCGCGGGCGGTGGTTTCCGGGGCGGGGCCGGGGCGGTGCATCCGCCTGCCGCAGAACGGGCACACAGCTCCGCCGGGAGGTCCCCCTCGGTTACGTGCCCGGTCTGCGACAGGCATCTGATGTACCGCCCCGTCCCCTCTCCCCGGCGGACGGCGGCTGCGGGTCTCGTGCCGCGAGCCACAGCTTCCCCGGCCTGGTCCGAGGGCGGCTGCGGGTCTCGTTCCGGGAGAGGTTCCGGGCAGAGGTTCCGTCCCGCCGCCTGGGCGGCTGCTTGCCGGGGTCAGCGGTGGGCCGATTCCCGGTGCTGGGGGACGTGCGCCGCGATCAGCCGGCCCGTGCCCGGACCGTCCGCCGGAACCAGCGCGCGTCGCCGGTCGACGGCGTACGCCACCCCCGCGACCCCCAGACCCAGCACCGCGAGCACCGCCCCCGCCACCGCGGGCGACGTCGCCCCGAAGCCCGCCGCCAGGGCGAGCCCCCCGATCCAGGCGCCGCCGGCGTTGGCCAGGTTGAAGGCCGCCTGGTTGGCGGAGGACGCCAGGGAGGGGGCCGCGGAGGCCTTCTCCATGACCATCAGCTGAAGCGGCGAACCCGTGACGAAGGCGGCCATGCCGAGGAGGGTGACCCCGGCGGCCGCGCTCCACTGGGCGGTCATGAGGACCGGGAACAGGGCGAGGACGGCGGCCAGGGACACCAGTCCGCCGAAGAGGGTCCCCCGCAGGGAGTGGTCGGCGAGGCGCCCGCCCAGCAGGTTGCCCGCCGTCGCGCCGACACCGAAGAGGGCGAGCAGGAGGGTGACACTGCCGTCGGCGTACCCGGCGGCGTCCGTCAGCATGGGCGTGATGTAGCTGTACGCGGAGAACAGGGCGCCGAAGCCGGCGACCGTGGTGCCCAGCGCGAGCCAGACGGGCAGCGAACCCAGCGCGGCCAGCTCGCCGCGCAGGCCGCCGGCCGGCGCGGGGGCGTGGTCGCGGGGAATGAGCAGTGCGAGCGCGGCTATCGCGGCCACGCCGATCACGCTCACGCCCAGGAACGTGGCACGCCAGCCGAGGTGCTGTCCCATGAGCGTGGCGACGGGCACACCGGCGATGTTGGCCGCGGTCAGGCCGAGGAACATCAGCGAGACGGAGCGCGCCTTGCGCTCGGGTGCGACCAGGCTCGTGGCGACGACCGCGCCGACCCCGAAGAAGGCGCCGTGCGGCAGGCCGCTGAGGAAGCGGGCCGCCAGGAGCCAGTGGTGGTCGGGGGCGAACGCGGACAGCGCGTTGCCGACCACGAACAGGCCCATCAGCGCGATCAGGACCTTGCGGCGGGACATCCGGGAGGTCACGGCGGCCAGCAGCGGGGCGCCGATGACGACGCCCAGGGCGTACGCGGAGACCAGGTGGCCGGCGGTGGGGATCGAGACGTGCAGGTCGTCGGCGACGTCGGGCAGCAGGCCCATCATCACGAACTCGGTGGTACCGATGCCGAAGGCGCCCACGGCGAGGGCGAGCAGGGCCAGGGGCATGAAAGGGCCTTTCCGAAGAGCGGAGGAGCGCGCTGACGCCGGTGGGGGACGCGTCGGCGCGCAAGGTCGTGCCCGTGCACACCGCTGTGCACGGGCAGCTTAAGTTCAACTGTGGAACAAACTCTTCCAGGCCCAGTATTCCCCGAGGTTACGAGGCGGTTGCGTCCACCTTGACGCGCGCGGCGACCGGAAGGTGGTCGCTGCCGGTCTCGGGCAGCGTCCAGGAGGTCACCGGCTCGATGCCCCTGACCATGATCTGGTCGATGCGGGCCATCGGGAACGACGCGGGCCAGCTGAAGCCGAACCCGCTGCCCACCGCGCCCTGGGCGGAGCGCATCTGCGCGGTGACCGCGTTCAGCGCGCGGTCGTTCATCGTGCCGTTGAGGTCGCCGAGGAGCACGACCCGCCGCACCGGCTCGTCGGCGATCGCCTCGCCCAGCGCGTCCGCGCTCTTGTCGCGCTGGTGGGCGGTGAATCCGGCCGCCAGCTTCACCCGGACCGAGGGCAGGTGGGCGACGTACACCGCGACCTGCCCGGCCGGCGCCGTCACCGTCGCCCGCATCGCGCGCGTCCAGCCCAGCTTGATGTCCACCGGCCCCGCGTCGCTCAGCGGGTACTTGCTCCACAGCCCGACCGTGCCCTGCACCGAGTGGTGGCGGTACGTCGGAGCGAGCGCCTTCTCGTACACCGGGACCGCCGAGGCCGTCAGCTCCTCCAGGGCCACGACGTCGGCGCCGGAGGCGGCCACGTCGCGCGCGGTGCCGGACGGGTCCGCGTTGTCGGCGTTGACGTTGTGCGTGACGACGGTCAGGTCGCCGCCGCTCCCGGTCCGGTCCGAGAGCAGCCCGCCGAACAGGTTCAGCCAGACGACCGCCGGGAGCAGTACGGCGATCAGCGCGGTCGCCGACTTCCGGACCACCGCGAGGACCAGCAGGACCGGCACGAAGACGCCCAGCCAGGGCAGGAAGGTCTCGGTGAGGCTGCCCAGGTTGCCGATGCTGTTGGGGATCTGCGCGTGCAGCAGCATGACCAGGGCCAGGATCAGCGCGAGCCCGGCGAGGACCAGGCCGCGCCGCCAGATGCCCCGGTCGCCGCGCCAGCCGTCGGCCAGGCGCCGAAGCGGGGATCCTGGGCGGTCGGGTCCCGAGCCGCCGCTGCCCGTCTCCGTCACATACGCCTGCGCCATACCGTCGCCTCACAACTTGCCGTGCACACCGTCTGTCCCGCGTCTACGACCCTAGGGGATGATCGGTGCTCTTCCTGCCGTCGCACGACGGCCGTACGGGCACGAGGACGACCAACTCGCCGTCCGGAGTTCCGGACCACGGCCTTCTGCCCCGCCACTGTGACGAAACGCGCACATACGGGCAAGTTGTTGCTCGGTGAACTACCGCCTGGGTCACGGGACTACGGCGCCGGCGGCCGCAGTCCCGCGAGCACCGCGTCGACGATCCGCGCGGCGAGGTCGTCGGGCAGGTCGGCGTCGGGCCGCATGAGGGAGCGGACCAGCATGGGCCCGACGACGATGTCGTTCACGAGTTCCACGTCGAGGTCGTCGCGGAGTTCGCCGTTCAGCTGCCCGCGGCGCAGGACCTCGAAGGTGAGCCGGCGGCGCGGTTCGATGACCGTGGCGTGGTACGCCGCCCAGATCCGGGGGCTGCTCTTCATCTGGGCGTACACGTTGTGCAGGATCGCCGACGAGCGGTTCAGCAGGCCGCGTTGGCGCAGTCCCTCCACCAGGGCGACGAGGTCGTCGCGCATCGAGGTGCCGGGAAGCACCGGCTCCTGGGGCTCGGCGGCGCGCAGGACGTCGACGAAGAGTTCCTCCTTGCCGCGCCAGCGCCGGTAGATGGTCGCCTTGCCGACTCCCGCGGTACGGGCGACCCGTTCGATGGAGACCTCCCCCAACGGCACGCCCTCCTCGAGGAGTTTCATCACGCCCTCGAGGATCGCGCGCTCCACGGCCTCGCTGCGGGGGCGACCCCGGGACGCGGGTCCCTCCTGCCCTGCTCGGCTGTGCGCGAGGCTCACGTCGACTCCGTTTCTCCGTACCGCTGGGGGTGATTCTCCCCGACGCGGGAATGGTCGGACAGGCCCCCTAGTGCTCGGACGTCACCAACTCCGGCTCGCCCTTGTCCTCCTGCTGTGCCGGGGTGCGGCCCGGCAGGAACACGGCGACGACGACGGCGCCGATGAGCGCCACGCCCGCACCGCACAGGGCCGTGACGTGCATGGCGTGCAGGAAGGCGTCGTTGGCGGGAGCGATGAGCGCCTCGCCGCGGGGACCGAGTTTCGCGGCGACGCCGAGCGTGGCCTCGATGGACTCGCCCGCGGTGTGCCGCAGGCCGGCCGGGAGCCGGGTGAGGTCGTCCTCGATGCCGTTGCGGTACGCCGTCGAGAGCACGGAGCCGAGCACCGCGATCCCGAGGGCGCCGCCGACCTGGCGGAAGGTGTTGCTGAGCGCGGAGGCGGAGCCCGCCTTCTCGCGCGGCAGCGCCTGCATGATGACGACGCTGGTCGGGGTCATGATGTGCGCCATGCCGGTACCCATGAGGAAGAAGATCACCTCGAGGATCCAGATCGGCGTGTCCGCCTCCAGGGTGGCGAACGCGGCCAGCGTCGCGGCGATGACCAGCAGCCCGGCGGTGCAGGTGGCCCGGTTGCCGAAGCGGTCGACGACCAGCCGGGCGCGGGGCGCGAAGATGAGCTGGGCCGCGGCGAGCGGCAGCATCAGCAGACCGGTCTGCAGCGGCGAGTAGCCCCGCACGCTCTGGGTGTAGAAGACGGAGAAGAAGGTCACGCCCATCAGCGCGAAGAAGACCAGCGCGATGGCGGAGACGGCGGCCGAGAAGACCTTGTTCCTGAAGTAGGTGACGTCTATGGACGGGTGGTCGATGCGCTTCTCGTACACGACGAAGACCACCAGGACCGCGAGTCCGGCGGCGACGGCGGCGAGCACCTTCGGGTCGGTGAAGTCGGCCGACTGGCCGCCCTCGATGATGCCGAAGACGAGCAGGACGAGTCCGACGACCGACAGGACCACGCCGACCGGGTCGAGCCGGCCCGGGTTCGGGTCGCGGGAGTCGGGGACCAGCCAGATCATCAGGCCCAGCGCGAGCAGCACGATCGGCACGTTGATCAGGAAGACCGAGCCCCACCAGAAGTGGTCGAGGAGGATGCCGCCGGTGATCGGGCCGATGGCGATGGCGAGGCCGACGCCGCCGGCCCAGATGCCGATGGCCTTGGGCTGCTCGTCGCGCTCGAAGACGTTCATGAGGACGGCGAGGGTGGCGGGCATCACGAAGGCGGCACCGAGGCCCATCACCGCGCGGAACACGATGAGCTGGACCGGCGAACCGGACTCCGCGGCAAGGGCGGACCCCATACCGAAGACGGCGAGACCGGCGAGCAGCACCTTCTTGCGGCCGAGCCGGTCACCGAGCAGGCCCGCGGTGAACAGCAGTCCGGCGAAGACGAGCGTGTAGGCGTTGATGGCCCACTCCAGCTCGCCCTGGGTGGCGCCCAGGCCGGTGGGTGCCGGGGTCGAGATCGTCTTGATCGCGACGTTCAGGATCGAGTTGTCCAGGACGACGATCAGCAGGCTGAGCATGAGCACGCCGAGGATGGCCCAGCGGCGCCGGTGCACCGCCTCGGGCACCCGTCGTTCGGTGGGAGCTGGAGTTGTCATGCCGCCAGCCTAGCGACATTCGATACGGGACCGTCTCGTATCGAATGTACTTTGCGGAGAACTTACCAAGAACTTACGCTCCCGGCGGTCTGCGGCCCGGACCGCAGAAGGGAGACACAGGACGCGTCACCCGGTCTGGCCTCCGGTGGCACGAGGTGCCACCATGGAGGGGATCCGGGGACGCCGTCAGGGCGCCTCGAGATGACAGAAGGAGCCGTTGCGATGACGCAGCTCTCGGCTGCCCCGAAGCCGGGCCAGGACTCTGGCCCCACGTCCGACAGCAAAGCGCTGTACGGCGGCAAGGGCACTCGCCGCATCACCGTGCGTGACATCACCGCCGCCAAGGAGCGCGGCGAGAAGTGGCCCATGCTCACCGCGTACGACGCGATGACCGCGTCCGTCTTCGACGAGGCCGGCATCCCGGTCATGCTCGTCGGCGACTCGGCGGGCAACTGCCACCTGGGGTACGAGACGACCGTGCCCGTCACCCTCGACGAGATGACCATGCTCTCCGCGGCGGTCGTGCGCGGCACCAGCCGGGCCCTGATCGTCGGCGACCTCCCCTTCGGGTCGTACCAGGAGGGGCCGGTCCAGGCCCTGCGCTCGGCCACCCGCCTCGTCAAGGAGGCCGGGGTCGGCGCCGTGAAGCTGGAGGGCGGCGAGCGCTCGCACCGGCAGATCGAGCTGCTCGTGGAGTCCGGCATCCCGGTCATGGCGCACATCGGCCTGACCCCGCAGTCCGTGAACTCCATGGGGTACCGCGTGCAGGGGCGGGGCGAGGAGGCGGCCCAGCAGTTGCTGCGGGACGCCAAGGCGGTGCAGGACGCGGGAGCGTTCGCCGTGGTCCTGGAGCTGGTGCCGGCGGAGCTGGCCGCCGAGGTCACTCGGGTGCTGCACATTCCCACGGTCGGGATCGGCGCGGGCGCCGAGACCGACGCGCAGGTCCTCGTCTGGACCGACATGCTCGGTCTCACCGGGGGCAGGATGCCTCGCTTCGTGAAGCAGTACGCCGATCTGCGCACGGTCATGGGGAACGCGGCGAAGGCGTTCGCCGAGGACGTGGTCGGCGGGACGTTCCCGCTGGCGGAGCACTCCGTCCACTGAGCCACTGAGCCACTGCGGCACGAGCGGCCCCGCCGATCTTCCCCCGTCGGCGGGGCTGTGCCGTTTCCGGAGGCGGCGGCCGGTGGGGCCTTCCGCCCCCTCCGCCCCCTCCCGTCCCGTTTCCGGGGGCTGCGGGCTCGTCCTCGAACGCCGGACGGGGTGAGCCGGCCGGCCCGGAGGCCCGCTGTCGGTGATCCGTCGGTGATCTGTCGGTGGTTTGTCGGTGGCGGGTGGGAGCTTGGCCCCATGACGCGAATCGACAACAACCCCAGCGGCGGCGCCCGGAGCGCCGTCACCGTACGGGGGCTGGTCAAGCACTACGGCGAGACCAGGGCGCTCGACGGTGTGGACCTGGACGTGCGCGAAGGCACCGTCCTCGGTGTGCTCGGTCCCAACGGCGCCGGCAAGACCACCCTCGTCCGCTGCCTGTCCACCCTGGTCACCCCGGACGCCGGGCAGGCCACGGTCGCCGGGTACGACGTGCTGAAGCAGCCCCGGCAGCTGCGCCGGGTGATAGGACTCACCGGCCAGTACGCCTCGGTCGACGAGAAGCTCCCCGGCTGGGAGAACCTGTACATGATCGGGCGGCTGCTCGACCTGCCGCGCAAGGAGGCCCGCCGCCGGGCCGACGAGCTGCTGGAGCGCTTCTCGCTGACCGAGGCGGCCAAGCGCCCCGCGGCCACGTACTCCGGCGGGATGCGCCGCCGGCTCGACCTCGCCGCCTCGATGATCGGCAGCCCGGCCGTGCTCTACCTGGACGAGCCGACGACCGGACTCGACCCGCGCACCCGCAACGAGGTGTGGCAGGAGGTCAAGCGCATGGTCGCCGACGGCGTCACCGTGCTGCTCACCACCCAGTACATGGAGGAGGCCGAGCAGCTGGCGTCCGAGCTGACCGTCATCGACCGGGGCAAGGTCATCGCCAACGGCCGGATCGACGAGCTGAAGGCGCGGGTCGGCGGCCGGACGCTGCGGATCCGCCCGCTGGACCCGCTGCAACTGCGCCCGCTGGCGGCCATGTTCGACGACATGGGGCTCACCGGCCTCGCCCCGACGATCGTGGACGGCGAGACCGGCAGCGCGCTGGTCCCGATCCTCAGCGACGAGCAGCTCACCGCCGTGGTCGGCGCGGTCACCGCGCGCGGCATCACCATCAGCTCCATCAGCACCGAACTGCCCAGTCTGGACGAGGTGTTCCTGTCCCTCACCGGCCACAAGGCCAGTGCCCCGCAGGAGACCCCCGCCCGTGCCTACGAGGAGGTCTCCGCATGAGTGCCCGCCCGTCGCCCACCGCCACCCTTCCGGAGAGCGGCTCCGCCGCACACCTCCCTGTCGTCGAGGCCCCCCTCGCCGCCGAGGGCGACTCCCGTATCTCACCCCGTGCCCACGCGCGGCACATCGGCGCGCTGGTCCGCCGCAACCTGCTGTGGATCCGCCAGGACCCCGAGTCGATGTTCGACGCCGTCCTGATGCCCGTCGTCTTCACCCTGCTGTTCGTGTACGTCTTCGGCGGCTCCATCGGGCAGTCGCTGGGCGGCGGACAGCAGGAGTACGTGCAGTACGTGGTGCCGGGGCTGATGGCCATGATGGGCATGAACATCGCCACGGCCGTCGGCACCGGCTTCAACCAGGACTTCCACACCGGTGTCATGGACCGCTTCCGCACCCTGCCGATCGGCCAGGGCTCCGTGCTCTTCGCCAAGATCGTGGTGGAGCTGATGCGGATGCTCGTGGCGACGACGATCCTGCTGATCGTCGGCGTCCTGGTCGGCTTCGACATCGAGAACTGGCCGGGTCTGTTCGCGGCCGTCGGACTCGCCACCCTCTTCGGCTCCGCCCTGATGTGGATCTTCCTGGTCCTCGGCGTGACGATGAAGAGCGCGCAGTCCGTCCAGGCGATGGGGTTCCTGGTGCTGATGCCGCTGCAGTTCGGCTCGTCGATCTTCTCGCCGACCCAGACCATGCCCGGCTGGCTCCAGGCCTTCACGGACTACAACCCGCTGTCGGCCCTCGCGGACAGCGCGCGCGGCCTGATGGTCGGCGGCCCGGTCGCCCACGACCTGTGGGTGACCCTCGCCTGGACGGCGGCGCTCACGCTGGTGATGGCGCCGGTCGCGATCCACAAGTTCCGGACCAAGAGCTGACGCGCGGCCGGGCGCCGGCCCGGGTCCGCGTCAGACGAGGGCGGCGGCCTCCTCCAGGGAGAGCCCGCCGCCCTCGGCGTACGCCGCCGCGTACGCCGGCTCGTCGAGCACCGCCCGCACGGCCGCCTCCGCCTGCCCGCGGACCTCGTCCTCCGTGGGACGGGCGAAGTGGCCCGGCGGCAGCAGGCTGTCGGCGGCGCCGATGAGCCGGGCCGCGTCCCGGGCGTGCCGGCCGTCGTCGAGTCCGGCGAGGGCGATGGCCGCCGTGACCAGATGGGCGGAGGTCATGTGCGGTGCGATCATCCGGGTCAGCGGGTCCGCGGCCCGCTCCAGCGCCCGCCGGGCCTTCTCCCGGGCGCTCGCGTACCGTCCCTCGACCGTGTCCAGCCAGGCCTCGACGCCGAGGACGAACATGTCGAACACGACGAAGGAGACGGCTTCGAAGTCGGTGCGCAGCAGGCGCATCTGCTCGCGGGCCTCCCCGACCCGGCCGGTGCGGCCGAGCCACATCGCGAGGAAGAGGCGGGAGGCGGGCATCGCCTCGTTGACCGCGCCGTGCCCGGCGGCCAGCACCTCGCGCAGCAGCCGCTCGCCCCGCTCGGGCTCCCCCGACTCGACGAGGACACTGCCGAGCCGGGCGGTGAGCACCGCCGACTGCGCGTGGGCGCCGAGCCGTTCGGCGTAGGTGATCGCCTCCGTGTAGTCGGCGGCGGCGAGAGCGAACGCCCCCCGTCGCTCGTGGGCCTCGCCGCGTGCCGACAGTGCCTCGGCCGCGCCCCAGGCGTCGCCGAGGCGTACGAAGATCTCCAGCGCCTCGTCGGCGTCCCGGGCCGCGTCGCCCGCCCAGTCGGACCGGTTGGCGAGGATGTTGGCGCGCATCTGGAGGGCGACGGCGAGTTCCCACCCGTAGCCCAGTTCGCGGCAGGTGGCGACCGTCCTGTCGATCACGTCGCGCATCCGGTCCATGTCGCCGGTCAGCAGGACCGCGTAGAACCAGAGGTAGCCGGGGTTGCGGCAGGTCTGCGGCTGGCCGGGCCGGTAGGCCTCGCTGATGGCGCGCAGTTTCGCCTTGGCCTCGGGGGTCTGCCAGGCCTGGAGGTCCATGTCCATGCAGGCGAGGTGGATGAGGTGCACGCCGCGCCGGGCCTCTTCGAGGACGTCGGGACGCATCGGCGGCGGGGCGGCCGTGCAGCTCTCGTAGAGCGGGGCGACGGGCCTTCGGGGCGGCGCGAACGGGTCGGGGCCGAGCGCCATGACCTCGCGGGACCAGGTGCGGGTCTCGACGCGCTGGTCGCGGGTCTGCCAGTACCAGGCGAGGGAGAGGACGAGGCAGAGCGCCTCCTGCTCGTCCCGTTCGGCGACGGCGTGGCGCAGGGCGGTGCGGAGGTTCTCGTACTCGCGCTGGAGCCGTTCGATGGCGGCGAGTTGGCCCGGGCCGCGCAGTTCGGGGTCGGTGGTGCGGGCGAGTTCCCGGTAGTGGGTGAGGTGGGCGCGGGCGGCGGCGGGGCGCCGGCCGGACTCGTCGAGGCGGGCGCCCGCGTACTCGGCGACGGTCTCCAGGAGCCGGTAGCGCATCTCGCCGTCCCCGGAGGGTGCCGCGACGACGAGGGACTTGTCGACGAGGGAGCCGAGTGCCTCCAGCGCGGCCGGGCCGCACACGGCCTCGGCGGCGGTCAGGTCGCAGCCGCCGGCGAAGACGGACAGCCGCCGCAGCACCTCGCGTTCCTCCTCGTCGAGCAGGTCCCAGGACCAGTCGACGACGGCGCGCAGGGTCTGCTGCCGGGGCAGGACCGTGCGGCTGCCCGAGGTCAGCAGGCGGAAGCGGTCGTCCAGCCGGTCGGCGATCTGGCGGGGGGTGAGCATCCGCAGCCGGGCGGCGGCGAGTTCGATGGCCAGCGGCAGCCCGTCGAGCCGGCGGCAGATCTCGGCGGCGGCGTCCGGGTCGTCCTGGACGCGGAACCCGGGGCGCGCCGCGGCGCCGCGGTCGGCGAGCAGCCGCAGCGCGACGGGCTCGGGCAGCGGCTCCACGGGACGCAGCAACTCCCCCGGCACGCCGAGGGGTTCGCGGCTGGTGGCGAGCACGGTCAGTCCGGGGCAGCGCTCCAGCAGTTGTTCGACGAGCCGGGCGGCGGCGTCCACGACGTGCTCGCAGTTGTCCAGGATGAGCAGCATGCGGCGCTTGGCGCAGTGCTCGGCGAGCCGGGACACGGGGTCGTCGTGCCGGTCGGCGACGGCGCGCAGCTCCTCGGCGCCGGCGCCGCGCAGCACGGTCTCGCGGGCGCCCAGCGCGGTGAGTACGGCCTCGGGCACGGCCTCCGGGTCGTCGACGGGCGCCAGTTCGGCGAGCCACACCCCGTCGCGCGCCGTGTCCCCGGCTCGCTCGGCGGCCTCCTGCGACAGCCGGGTCTTGCCGGCCCCGCCGGGTCCGAGCAGCGTCACGAGCCGGGCCGCCGCGAGGTCGCCGCGGATGGCATCGATGTCGCTCTCCCGGCCGACGAAGGAGGTGAGGCGGGCCCGGAGGTTGCCGGGGGGCGTGGTGGCGGGGCCGGTTCGGGGCGGTGCGGGGGGCGTGGGCCGCGGGCCGGCTGCGGGGGCGCCCGCGGCGACCGCGGCGGCTCCGGGTGCGGGGCGGGAGGGTGCCGGGCCCGGGGCGTCCGCCGGCCCGTGGTGCAGCAACTCCTCGTGCAGGGCGCGCAGCTCGGGACCGGGGTCGGAGCCCAGGCGGTCGGCGAGGAGCCGGCGTACCGCGTCGTAGGCGGCGAGGGCCTCGGCGGGGCGGCCGGCATCGCGCAGGGCGCGCAGGCGCAGAGCCTGGAGGGGTTCGTCCAACGGGTGGAGGTCGCACAGGGCGGTGAGCTCGGGCAGCGCCTGCGCGGCGTGGCCGAGGGCGAGAGCGGCGGTGAGGCGGGCGCGGCGCGCGTCGAGCCGCCGGATCTCCCAGCGGGCCGACTCGGCGGTGCGGTCGGGCAGGTCGGCGAGCGCCGGGCCGTGCCACAGGGCGAGGGCGTCGTCGAGGACGACGGCCGCCTTGGCGGGGTCGCCGTCGGCCAGCGCCCGCGCGCCCTCTCCGCTGAGCCGCTCGAAGCGGTGCAGGTCCACGTCGTCGGGGGCGGCGCAGAGGCGGTAGCCGCCGTCCGCCGAGGCGACCGCGTCCGGACCGAGCGCCCGGCGCAGCCGTCCCACCAGCGCCTGGAGCGCGCCCGTGGCGTCGGCGGGCGGATCGCCGTCCCACACCTCGTCGACGAGGTGGGCGGCGGGCACGGTCCGGCCGGCGCGCAGGGCGAGCACGGTCAGCAGGGCACGCAGACGCGCTCCGCCGACCGGTACGGGGGTGCCGTCGGGGCGGAGTGCCTGCGTGGTGCCGAGAACGCGGTAGCGCACGGGGTTCATTGTCTCCGGTGCCGTGAGGGGCGGGTGTCGGGTGCGCCGGGGGCAGCGGTCGCAGGGGGCGGTGTCGGGGGGCGGTCGTAGGGGGCGGTGCCCCGGGGGCCCTTGTTGGGGAGCGGTGTCGGGGCGGCGGTCGCAGCCGGGCGGTGTCTCGGCGGCGGTGGTAGCGGGGCGGTGTCCCGGCGGCGGTCGCAGCCAGGCGGTGTCTCGGCAGCCGCCCCAGCCAGACGATGTCCCGGCCATGGTCGCAGCCAGGGGGCGTCCTGGCGGCGGTCGCAGCCGGACGGTGCCCCGGCGGCCGTCGTTGCGGGGCGGTGTCCGCGCGGCGGTCGCAGCCGAGCGATGTCTTGGCGGCCGTCGCAGTCGAACGGTGTCCCGGCGGCGGTCGCAGCCAGGCGATGTCCAGCAGCGGCGGTCGCAGCCGAACGATGTCTTGGCAGCCGTCGCAGTCGAACGGTGCCCCAGCCGCGGTCGCAGCCAGACCGTGTGTCGGCGGCGGCCCCGGCCAAACCGTGCCCAGGTCGGGCCGCCGTGCCCGGGTCGGGTCGCGGCGTCCAGGTCGGGCCGCTGCGGGACCGGCCGCCGTGCCCGGGACCGGCCGCCCTGCCCTGCGTGGTGTCCCGTCGACGGGAGTCCGGCCGCCGGGCGGGGCGAAGGCACCGGGTGAGGCGAAGGCGCCGTGTCGGGGCGCGGGTCCCGGACCGGTCCCCGTCCCCCGCCCGCCGGTCCTGTCCGGCGCAACCGTCACCGGGCCCCGCCAGGAACCGTGGGCCCCCGTTCTCCGTCGGCCCGTCCCGGTACCGCGCCCCGCCTCATCCGCATGCCCCCACCTTCCCCGGAACCCTTGGGGGCTCGCGAGACGTTTTCCGGGGGCGCCCGGTACGGTCGGGCAGGCCGACCGGCCCGACCGACAGCCCACCACCAGCACTGGGAGTCCCATGACCACCGCCGCGTCCCGCCGCAGCGACCGGAGGATCAGCCCCGTCTTCCTCGGGATCCTGGCCGTCACGGCGGTCACCGGCTGGGCCACCTGGACCGGCTTCGCCGAGCAGCCCGGCGTGGCCGTGTTCCTGTTCGTGACGGCCGCGTGGATCGTCTCGCTCTGTCTGCACGAGTACGCGCACGCCCGCACCGCCCTGCACGGCGGGGACATCTCGGTCGGCGCCAAGGGGTATCTCACCCTCAACCCGCTGAAGTACACGCACGCGCTGCTGAGCATCGTCCTGCCGGTGATCTTCGTGATCATGGGCGGGATCGGTCTGCCGGGCGGCGCGGTCTTCATCGAGCGCAGCCGCATCCGGGGCCGCTGGAAGCACAGCCTGATCTCGGCGGCGGGCCCGCTCACCAACATCCTGTTCGCCGTGGTGTGCACGGCCCCGTTCTGGCTGCACGCCCTGGACGGGGTGCCGGTCGAGTTCCAGTACGCGCTGGCGTTCCTCGCACTGCTCCAGGTCACGGCCGCGATCCTGAACCTGCTGCCGGTCCCGGGCCTGGACGGCTACGGGGTCATCGAGCCCTGGCTGTCGTACGGCCTGCGCCGCCAGGTGGAGCCGTTCGCGCCGTTCGGGCTGCTCGCCGTGTTCGCGGTGCTGTGGATCCCGTCGGTGAACATCGCGTTCTTCGACGCGGTCGACGCGATCCTGGGCGGGCTGGGGATCGACGACCTCCAGCGGTACTGCGGCCAGGACCTGTACCGGTTCTGGCGCGGCACGGACGAGATCTGCGTCTCCTAACCGGTGACGGAACCGTCCCGCATCCGGCCGCGGCGCGCGTAGTACCAGGTCATGTTGGACGACAGACCGGCGAGCAGCACCCACACGACGCCGAGCCAGCTGCCCTGGACGAAGGAGACCACGGCCGCGGCGACGGAGAGGACGCAGACGACAAGGGCGTACAGAGCGAGGCGGGGCATGGGGGTCGGCTCCTGACAGACGGACGTAGCGGTACGGCATCCCAGTGTCCCCCATGCCCGGGCGCCCGCTACACGTCGGTCAGTCGCAGGCCCGCGTGCGCCTTGTAGCGCCGGTTCACCGAGATCAGGTTCGCGACCAGGGACTCGACCTGGTGGGCGCCCCGCAGCCGCCCGGCGAAGATGCCGCGCATCCCGGGGATGCGCCCGGCGAGCGCCTGCACGGTCTCCACGTCCGCCCGCTCCTCGCCGAGGACCATCACGTCGGTGTCGATCTCCTCGATCGCGGGGTCCTGGAGGAGCACCGCGGAGAGGTGGTGGAAGGCTGCGGTGACCCGCGAGTCCGGCAGCAGGGCGGCGGCCTGCTCGGCGGCGCTGCCCTCCTCCGGCTTCAGGGCGTAGGCGCCCTTCTTGTCGAAGCCGAGCGGGTTGACGCAGTCGACGACGAGCTTGCCGGCCAGTTCCCCGCGCAGGCTCTCCAGTGTCTCGCGGTGCCCGTCCCACGGCACCGCCACGATCACGATGTCGCTGCGCCGCGCGCACTCGGCGTTGTCGGCGCCCTCGACACCGAGTCCGAGTTCCTCGGCGGCGCCGCGCGCGCGGTCCGCGGCACGGGATCCGATGATCACCTTCTGGCCGGCCCTGGCGAGCCGGAAGGCGAGGCCCTTGCCCTGCGGGCCGGTCCCGCCGAGCACGCCCACGACGAGCCCGGAGACGTCGGGAAGGTCCCAGGGGTCCTTGGCGGGGGCCTTCTGGCTGGCGGTGGAGGCACTGTCGGTAGAGGTCATGGGCCGACTTTACGTGCGCGGATCGCCGCCCCGCCGCTCAGGTGAGGGCCGTCACGGGGACGCGGCGGAAGGTGATCGTCTCGTACGCGCCGAAGTCGCCGGTCTCGTAGAGCAGTCCGACGGTCGTCGCGTCGACGCGGACGAGGTCGGAGTACGCGGCGGGGAGGCCGTCGACGGTGTGCACGGGCCGCCAGGTGGTGCCTCCGTCGGCGGAGGCGCGGACCGTCATCAGGGCGCGGAAGGCGGGGTCGGCCGGGCCGGAGTACAGCAGCAGGTCGGGGTCGCGGAGCTGGAGGAGGCTGCCCTGGACGACGGGCGTGACGAGCCCGGCTTGCGGCCGGAACGGCTTCTCCAGGCTCCTGCCGCCGTCGGACGAGTGGGCGTCCGCCCGGTTGCCCGGGGACGGCGAGTCGTTGCGCGTGCTGAAGTAGACGCGGCCGTCGGGGAGTTCGGCCGCCGTCGTCTCGTTCACGTTGACGTAGCCGTCGGTGTTCTCGTCGAGGTAGCCGAGGTACCAGGTCTGCCCGCGGTCGTCGCTCAGCAGGCAGTGGCCGCTGTTGTACCTGGCCTCGGTGCCGTGGTCCCCGCCGGTGGGCGGGACGGTGTGGTTGCCGGGGACGAGGACCCGGCCGGTGGTGAGCTGGAGCGCGTGTCCGGGCGTGGTCGCGTACCAGCGCCAGCCGGGCTTCTTCACCTGCCCGGTGATCTCCCGCGGCTGCGACCAGGTCGCCCCGTCGTCGTCGCTGTGCTGCACCCAGACGCGGCGCCCGTCGGCGGCCTTCACCTTGCCGCGCAGGATGGCGTCCTCGCTCGCGGCGGCCGCAGCGCGGACGTGGACGAGCAGGATCCGGCCGGTGTCGAGGACGACGGGTGCCGGGTTGCCCGCGAGGTTGTTCCCGTTCCCGGCGACCGCCTGGAGCGGGCCCCAGGTGCGGCCGCCGTCGGTGGACCGCTTCAGCACGATGTCGATGTTCCCGTGGTCCTGCGCGGAGCCGACCCTGCCCTCGCAGAAGGCGAGGAGGGTGCCGGCGGCGGTGGCGACGACGGCGGGGATCCGGAAACTCGCGTACCCCTCCCGGCCGGCGCGGAACGGGATGCTTGCCTCGGTCATGGGCGGCTCCAGGGTCGGGCTCCCCGGGCGGGGAGCGATCGTTGCCCTTCCCCATCCCGGGCGAATTCGCGGTGAACGCGGCCTGACGATCAGTCGATTGAGGCAGGATGCGTGCCCATGGACGCCGTACGGGTCGCGTTGCTGCGTGAAGTGCTCGCCGGGACCGAGTGGCTGGGGGCGACGCGGCGGTTCGCCGGGGCCCTCAGAGGGTCGGTGGTGTCGCATGGCGGCGGGCTGCTGCTGGTGGGGACGGCCGGCTACGAGCCCTGGCACCTGGCCGCGCACCTGGTGGACGAGGCCGCCTGGTCGGGGACGCCGGAGCTGTCGCCGACCCTGGTCCGGCACGGTGCGCGGGCCTCGGACCCCGCCCATCTCGCGGTCGGCCTCGGCCGCATCGAGGCCGCGAGGCGCGGGGAGACGCTGCTGGTGGTGGCGCCGGACGCGCCGGGGGCGCGGCTGCTCGAGCGGGTCTCCGACGCCCGGCGGTCCGGGGCGACGGTGCTGGCTCTCGACGAGAGCGACGGCGAACTGCGTTCGATGGCCCACGAGTCGCTCTCCGTCCCCGCCGGGCCGGAGCTCGACCTCGACACGGTCCAGCACCTCGTCAGCGCGGCGGCCGGGGAGAACTCGCTGCCGGTGCGACGGGGGCGTCGGCGGTTCCGTGACCGGCTGTCCCGGCTGGCGGACCAGCTGACCTCCCCTCCCCCGGCCCGCTGGTAGGCCGTCCCGGCGGGCGGAAAACCGGTTGCTCCGAGCGGGTCCGCCGCTGAGCATGGCCCGTTGTGACCGATGACGCCCCCGCCACGGAGGCCGCCGCTTCCCCGGGCCTGCGTTCGGTGCTGCCCGACCTGTCGCCCTGGCGGGTGTCCGCCGACTTCCGCAGGCTGTGGCTGGCCGGGCTGATCACGAACTTCGGGAGCTTCCTGACGTTCGTGGCCCTGCCGGTGCAGATGAAGGACCTCACGGGGTCGGCCGTCGCGGTGGGGGCGATCGGGGCCGTCGAACTCGTACCGATGATCGTCTTCGGTCTGTACGGCGGGGCGCTCGCGGACGCCCTGGACAAGCGCCGGCTGATCGTCCACACGGAGATCGGGCAGGGGCTGCTCTGCGCGGGGCTGCTGGTCAACGCGCTGCTGCCGCGGCCGGTGGTGTGGCCGCTGTACGCGGTCGCCGCGCTCTCATCAGCCCTCGGCGCGATCCAGCGGCCCGCGCTGGACTCGCTCGTCCCACGGATCGTCCCGCACGAGCACCTGCCCGCCGCCGCCTCCCTCAACTCGCTGCGCTGGACCGTCGGCGGAGTCGCGGGACCGGCTCTCGCGGGCGTCGTGGTGGCGTACGCGGGGCTCGGCTGGGCGTACGCCGTGGACCTGCTGACGTTCGCCGTGTCGGTGGCGCTGGTCACCGGGCTCGCGGCCTCTCCCGCCGCCCACGAGGCCGCGAGGCCGTCGCTGCGGTCGATCGCCGAGGGGGCCCGGTACGCCTGGAGCCGCAAGGAGCTGCTCGGCACCTACGCCGTCGACCTCGCCGCGATGTTCTTCGCGATGCCGCTCGCCCTGCTGCCGTTCCTGGCCGACGAGCTGGACGCCGAGTGGTCGCTCGGGCTGATGTACGCGGCGCTGCCGGCCGGCGCGCTGCTCGTGACCCTCACCAGCGGGTGGACCTCGCGCGTCCACCGGCACGGCCGGATGGTGGTACTCGCGGCGGCCTGCTGGGGGCTCGCCATGGCGGCGGCGGGCGCCGCGCACGACGTCTGGCCGGTGCTGGCGTTCCTCGTCCTCGGCGGCTGCTTCGACATGGTCAGCGGGATCTTCCGCGCGGCGATGTGGAACCAGACGATCCCGGACGAGCTGCGCGGCCGGCTGGCCGGGATCGAGCTGCTGTCCTACTCCGCCGGGCCCCAGCTCGGGCAGGTCCGCGCGGGCGGCATGGCCGCGTGGACGAGTGTCCGGACGTCCATCTGGGCGGGCGGGGTCCTCTGTGTGGGCGCGGTGGGGCTCCTGGCGCTGTGCCTGCCGAAGCTGATGACGTACGACGTACGCACGAACGAGCACGCGCTACGGCAGCGGGCCCTGCGCGAGGCGGGCGTGACGGCCCCCGCACCGGACGCCGTGTGAGCCCCGACGAACCCGGCGGGACCACCCCTCGCCGCGCTGACAGCCGGCCGGGACGAACCCCGGCCGGGACGAACCCCGGCCGGGACGGGTGCCGCAACCGGGATCCGTCGCGAGGTCCGGCCCACCCCTGCGGCCCACCCGCCATGTGACAGCCGGCCGGAACCCGACGTCACTGCCGCGACGGTCACCGCGGTGGCCGGAATCCGGCGTCGCGGTCACCACCGTTCCCGCGGCCGGGATCGGCGTCGCGGCCCGGGTCCGGCGTCGCGGGCCGGGCCGGGCCGCCGTCGTGGTGGTGGCCGGACCCGGCCGTCAGGCCTCGTCCGTGCCTTTCGCGGTGGGGTCGTGCCACTTGGGGTCGTTCTCCCACTCGAGGTTCCGCTCCCGGGCGGTCTCCATCGCCTGCTCGGCCTCCTTACGGGAGGCGTAGGGGCCGAACCGGTCCTTGGCGGGGCAATCGGGGCCCTCCTCGACCTTCTTGTGCTCCAGGCAGTAGTACCACTCACCGGGCTTGCCGGCGGTCCGCTTCTTGAACAGGGCCATGACCAGCTCCTTTCGCCAGGGACATGTTCCCCCATGGCCGCTGGTTAGACTCGCTGGCATGTCTGGCCAGTCGCTGCTCGTACCAGGGGAGCTCTCTCCCACCCGTTCCGTCCCCGGAAACATCAGGCGTCCCGAGTACGTGGGCAAGCCCGCGCCGACGCCGTACACCGGCCCCGAGGTGCAGACCCCGGAGACCGTCGAGGCGATGCGCGCCGCCGGGCGCATCGCGGCGCGGGCCATGGCCGAGGCCGCGAAGCTGATCGCCCCCGGTGTCACGACGGACCAACTGGACCGGGCCGCACACGAGTACATGTGCGACCACGGCGCCTACCCGTCGACGCTCGGCTACCGCGGTTTCCCCAAGTCGCTGTGCACCTCCGTCAACGAGGTCATCTGCCACGGCATCCCGGACAGCACCGTCCTGCGGGACGGCGACATCGTCAACCTCGACGTGACGGCGTACATCGGCGGCGTGCACGGCGACAACAACGCCACCTACCTCGTCGGCGATGTCGACGAGGAGAGCAGGCTGCTCGTCGAGCGGACCCGCGAGTCCCTCGACCGCGCCATCAAAGCGGTCAGGCCCGGCCGCCAGATCAACGTCATCGGGCGGGTCATCGAGTCGTACGCCAAGCGGTTCGGGTACGGGGTGGTCCGTGACTTCACGGGCCACGGGATCAACTCGTCGTTCCACTCCGGGCTGATCGTCCCGCACTACGACAGCCCGCACGCGACCACCGTCATCCAGCCCGGGATGACCTTCACCATCGAGCCCATGCTCACGCTCGGGACCCACGAGTACGACATGTGGGACGACGGCTGGACGGTCGTCACGAAGGACCGCAGGCGGACGGCCCAGTTCGAGCACACCCTGGTCGTCACCGACAGCGGCGCCGAGATCCTCACCCTGCCGTAGTCGCCGCCGGGGAACCGGAACCCTGCCGTGGTCCTCGCCGCGGACCGCGAGACGGGCCCGCCCCCACGGGGCGGGCCCTTTCCGTGGGACGACGGGTGGGGCGACCGCGATCCGGGTACGGATTTGCCGACAGGATGTCGGAAAGTATCCGGAGGTCCTCCATGGACGCGTCGGCCACGACGGGCCCGGCGAACGCGCCGTTCTCGGCCCTGATCCGCGCCGCCTCCCACGCGCAGCACACCGAGACGGCGACCTCGGCCTTCATGAGCGACCTGCTCGGCGGCCGGCTCGGCGTCGACGCGTACGCGCGCTACACCGAGCAACTGTGGTTCGTGTACGAGGCGTTGGAGGCGGATGCCGAGCGGCTGGCGGCCGATCCGGTGGCCGGCCCCTTCGTCCGGCCGGAACTCCTGCGCCGGGCCGCGCTGGAGCGGGACCTCGCCCACCTCCGCGGCGCGCAGTGGCGCTCGACCCTCACCCCGCTGCCCGCGACCGGCGCGTATGCGGCGCGGGTCACGGAGTGCGCCCGGCAGTGGCCCGGCGGCTATGTGGCGCACCACTACACCCGCTACCTCGGCGACCTGTCCGGCGGCCGGATCCTCCGTGCCAGGGCGGAGCGGACCTGGGGCTTCGCACGCCAGGGCGACGGGGTCAGGTTCTACGTGTTCGAGGGCATCGCGAGCCCGGCCGCGTTCAAGCGGGGTTACCGCGAACTGCTGGACGGGATCCGGGCGGACGACCTGGAGAAGCAGCGGATCGTCTCCGAGGTCAGGCACGCCTTCGCGCTGAACACGGCGGTCTTCCGCGCCCTCGCCGCGGAGTTCCATCTGTCCGCCTGACGCCCCCGTCCGCCCGAAGCCCGTTCCCGCTGTCCGCCCGAAGCCCTGTCCGCCCGGCACCCCGGCCGGTGGGGCGGGGTCAGCCGCGCAGCAGCCTTACCCGGCCCCCCACTTCGACCCATCCCCGCGGCTGCGGCGCCGTGAGGATCTGGGAGCCCGCCCCCTGGACGATGTTCAGCGCCCGGCCGAGGCGGGCGGTGAGCAGCAGCGCCGCCGCTCCCGTGGCCTCGTCCTCCCGGATGCCGTCGTCGCGGCCAGGGAAGGCGCGGGCACGGACCCGGCCGGCGGCTTCGTCCTCCCAGGCCCAGGCGTAGATCCACTCGCCGGGCGGCGGGACGGGGAGGGCGTCGACCTCGCCGGCCGAGGCGTACTGCCGCAGCGTGCGCGGCGGGGCCCACTCCGGGCGCGCCTCGATCCAGCTGAACTCGCCGTCGAGGCGGGTGCCCACCACCCCGGCGGGCGTGACCAGTTCGGGCACGTCGAGGAGCCAGGCCGCGCCGACGCAAGGGTGCCCGGCGAAGGGCAGCCGCAGGGTGGGCGTGTAGATGTCGATGACTCCGCGCTCGGGATCGTCGACGAACACGGTCTCGCTGTACCCGAGTTTCGCGGCGAAGTCCTGCCGTTCCCCGCGGTCCGGCAGCACCGATCCCTCGCGGACGACGCCGAGTTCGTTGCCGTGGCCGCCGCCGGGTCCGCAGAAGACGCGCAGTACGTCGAAGTCAGTCACCCGCGCATTCAAACACTCCTCGCGCGGCGAGTCGGTGCCGCGCGGATCCCGTACCGGCGGTCGCGCGCCCGTTCGCGCCTCCGTACGCCCGCCGTGCCCCGGCCGCTCTCCCGGGATCCGGCGTGCGGGCAACAGGTCTCTTGACCTCCACTTGACCTGCTCTTGGGGGCGACTTTTGGCCATCGTGATCAGGCCGTGTCCATGAGCTTCCTGTGAGAGCTGAATCACCGGACGGGTGGGTACCACTGAGGCAAGCCTCAGATAAGTTAGGCCAGCCTCACTCTCCCGCGCGGGTCGCCCCGCGCGCTTCGTCCGTCCTTTCACCTGGAGCCTTCATGCGAGCCGTCCGACTCTCAGTCGTCACCGCAGCCGCCACCGCGGCCGCTCTGACCGCCGTCACGGGCTGCACGGAGAAGAGCGACGCCAAGGGCGGCAGCGGCACGATCCAGGTGACCGCCGCGGATGCCAAGTGCGACACCTCGTCGAAGTCGGTGCCGGCCGGCCAGGTCACCCTGAAGATCGAGAACAAGGGCTCCAAGGCCACCGAGGTCGAGATCGTCTTCCCCGACGACCGGATCGTCTCCGAGAAGGAGAACATCGGCCCGGGCACCAAGTACACGCTGACCGCCGAGGTCAAGGCCGGTTCGTACGAGATCGCCTGCCGTCCGGGCATGAAGGGCCACGGCGTCCGCCAGAAGCTCACGGTCACCGGCGGCAGCAAGGTCGCCAAGCGCGACCCCCGCCTCGACAAGGCCGTCGCCGCCTACCGCGAGTACGCACAGGAGCAGGCCGACGAGACGCTGCCGAAGGCCAAGGCGTTCGCCGAGGCCGTCAAGGACGGCGACATCGACGCCGCGAAGAAGGAGTACGCGCCCTCGCGCCTCGGCTGGGAGCGCACCGAGCCCGTCGCCGAGTCCTTCGGTGACATCGACCCGCTGGTCGACGTCCGCGAGGACGGCCTGGAGGAGGGCCAGGACCCGGAGAAGGACTGGACCGGCTGGCACCGCCTGGAGAAGTCCCTCTGGCAGGACAAGAAGATCGGCGCGACCGAGAAGAAGCTCGCCGACCGGCTCGTCGCGGACCTGACCGACTGGCAGAAGCGCGTCGGCAAGGCCGTGATCACCCCGACCTCCATGGCCAACGGCGCCAAGGAGCTGCTCGACGAGGTCGCCACCGGCAAGGTCACCGGCGAGGAGGAGCGCTACTCGCACACCGACCTCGTCGACTTCAAGGGCAACGTCGAGGGTGCCCAGAAGGCGTACGAGCTGCTGAAGCCGGTCGCCGGGGAGAACGACGCGGCGCTGACCGAGGAGCTGGACAAGCAGTTCACCGCGCTGAACACGCTGCTCGACAAGTACCGCACGGACAAGACCTCGTACGACTTCGTCTCGTACGACAAGCTCGGCAAGTCCGACGTCAAGGATCTCCAGGACGCCGTCAACGCACTCGCCGAGCCGCTGTCCAAGCTCGCCGCCGCCGTCGTGAAGTGAGCGAGGGACCCCCATGACGGACACCACCGAGACCACGTCCGGCACCGCCGCCGAGGACGGCGCGCAGACGCCGTCCCGGCGTTCCCTGATCGGCTGGGGCGGCGCCGGGCTCGCGCTGGGCGCCGTCGCGGCGGGCGGCGCGGTGGCGATGAGCCGCGCCGGCAACGACGTGGAGCCGGCCGGCGCCGAGACGGGGGCCGCGGTCCCCTTCCACGGCCCGCACCAGGCCGGCATCGCGACCGCGGTCCAGGACCGGCTGCACTTCGCCGCGTTCGACGTGAAGACGGACGACCGCGCCGCCTTCGTACAGCTGCTGAAGGACTGGACGCAGGCCGCCGCGCGGATGACCGCGGGACACGCGGTCGGCGAGGGCGCGTACGGCGGTCTCGCCGAGGCGCCGCCGGACGACACCGGTGAAGCGCTGGGCCTCAAGCCGTCACGGCTGACGCTGACGATCGGGTTCGGCCCCTCGTTCTTCGAGAAGTTCGGGCTGCGGGACCGGCGTCCCGAGGCCCTGGTGGACCTGCCGAAGTTCCCGGGCGACAACCTGGACAAGGCCCGCAGCGGCGGCGACCTGTGCATCCAGGCGTGCGCGGACGACCCGCAGGTCGCGGTGCACGCGATCCGCAACCTCGCCCGGATCGGTTTCGGCAAGGTCGCCGTCCGCTGGTCCCAGCTGGGCTTCGGCAAGACGTCGTCGACGACGCCGGACGCGCAGACCCCGCGCAACCTGATGGGCTTCAAGGACGGCACCCGCAACATCGCGGGCACCGAGACCGACCGGCTGAAGAAGTTCGTGTGGGTGGGCGGGGAGGGTCCGGACTGGATGACCGGCGGCTCGTACCTGGTGGCCCGCCGCATCCGGATGAACATCGAGACGTGGGACCGCACCTCGCTCGTGGAGCAGGAGGACGTCTTCGGCCGCGACAAGGGCGAGGGCGCTCCCGTCGGCAGGGCGAAGGAGCGCGACGAGCCGTTCCTGAAGGCGATGAAGCCCGACGCGCACGTCCGGCTCGCGCACCCCCACTCCAACGACGGGGCGACGATCCTGCGCCGGGGCTACTCCTTCACCGACGGCACGGACGGCCTCGGCCGCCTGGACGCGGGGCTGTTCTTCCTCGCATACCAGCGTGACGTCCGCAAGGGCTTCATCCCGGTGCAGCGCAACCTGTCGCGCGCCGACGCGCTCAACGAGTACATCCAGCACGTGGGTTCGGCGATATTCGCGGTTCCCGCCGGCGTCCGGGACAAGGACGACTGGTGGGGCCGGGCGCTGTTCTCGAAGGAGGCGTAGCCGTGTTCGGCAACTATCTGATCGGCCTGCGCGAGGGACTCGAGGCCAGTCTCGTCGTCTGCATCCTGATCGCCTACCTGGTGAAGACCGGCCGCCGGGACGCCCTGCGGCCCATCTGGGCCGGCATCGGGGTCGCCGTGGTCCTGGCGCTCGGCTTCGGCTGCGCGCTGGAGTTCGGCTCGCAGGAGCTGACGTTCCAGGCGCAGGAGGCGCTGGGCGGCTCGCTGTCGATCGTGGCGGTGTGCCTGGTGACGTGGATGGTCTTCTGGATGCGGCGCACCGCCCGGCATCTGAGGGCGGAGCTGCACGGCAGGCTGGACGCGGCGCTGGCGATGGGCACGGGCGCGCTGGTCGCCACCGCGTTCCTCGCGGTCGGCCGGGAGGGCCTGGAGACGGCGCTGTTCGTGTGGGCGTCGGTGCACGCCGCGAGCGACGGGACACCACGCCCCCTCATCGGCGTCGCCCTGGGCCTCGCCACCGCGATCCTGCTCGGCTGGCTCTTCTACCGCGGCGCCCTGAGGATCAACCTCGCCAAGTTCTTCACCTGGACCGGCGGCATGCTGGTCGTGGTCGCGGCGGGCGTGCTCGCGTACGGCGTCCACGACCTCCAGGAGGCCGACTGGATCCCCGGCCTGACCAACCTGGCCTTCGACATCAGCAGCACCATCGAGCCGACCAGCTGGTACGGCACGCTGCTGAAGGGCGTCTTCAACTTCCAGCCCGACCCGACCGTCCTCCAGGTCACCGTGTGGGCGCTGTACCTGGTCCCGACGCTGCTCGTCTTCCTGTGGCCGCTTGGCTTCGGCGCGGGCAGGACGGCGCCGGCTCCCGGGCAGCCGCAGCCCGCGTCCGACGGTGCGGTGGCCGACCGGAGCTGAACCGGCCGGACGGCCTCGCCCGGCCGGTCCGGTCCGGTGCCCGGAGGTCACGACGGGGGCCCGGTTGCGGATCCCCGCGCCCGGGACCCGTTCGTTCCCCGGTAGGGTTCGGGCCCGGGACTGGGGAAGGCGAAGGGACCCGATGAGCAGGCTTGGAAGGCTGAGGCGGTCCGTGCCGGCGGTGGCGGCGGGGATCGCGCTGTCCGTCACGGCGAGCGGATGCGTGGTGGTGCACGGGGAGCGCGAGGTGCTCCCCGGGGCGAAGAAGTCCGAAGCCGCCCGCGCTCTCCGGGACTTCCTGTCCGCCTACAACAAGGCCGACCGGGCGTACGACCCGGCCCTGGACGCGAACCGGGTCGCCGGGCCGCTCGCCGACATCGACGGCGCGAAGCTGCGGGCCGGCCACACCAACAACCCGTCGGGCAACCCGGCCCACCGGCCGCTGAAGCTGACCGACGCGAAGTTCGCCATCCCGAAGAAGGCGGGCTGGCCCCGCTGGTTCCTCGCCGACACCAAGGCCAACAAGGGTGCCGCCGACTCCCGTTGGCTGCTGGTCTTCACCCGGGGCGACGCCGACGACGTGTGGCAGGTCTCGTATCTGACCGTGGTGTCCGCCGACGACGTACCGGCCTTCGCGAAGGACAAGGACGGCTGGGCCGAGCCCGTCGCCGCCGGTGACACGCAACTGGCCGTCAGCCCCGCGAAGTTGAGCCGGTCGTACGCGACGTACCTGAAGAGCGGCGGCGACGACTTCGCGCCGGGTGCCCACACGTCCGGCTGGCGGACGCTGCGCAGGAAGAACGCGAGCAAGCCCGGCCTCGCCCGGCAGTACGTGGACGAGGCGCTGTCGGCCGGCGACTACGCCCCGGCCGGGCTGCGCACCGCGGACGGCGGCGCGCTGGTGTTCTTCGGCACGCGCCACTTCGAGAAGCAGACCGCAGCGCAGGGCGTCGACCTCAACGTCACCGACCCGAACATCAAGGCCCTGATGAAGGGCGAGGTCAAGCAGTCCCTCACGCTGGAGTTCGTCTCCAACCAGGCGGTCCTGGACCCGGCGAGGACGGCCGCGGACCCGAAGGTGGAGTTCGTCAGCCGCGTCCAGGGGCTGACGGCGGCGCACGGCGAGTAGCCGGTGGGGCGGGGTCAGCCCCCGTGCGGCCAGGCGGCGAGCTGGTCCGACCCGTCGCCCACGGAGCGTGCGGACTCGTCGGTCAGGATCTCGATGAGGCCGAGCGGTTCGGGCAGCGCGTGCTCGGGGCCGCGCACCCAGTCGACGGACAGGCCGCCCGGCAGCTGCGCCGGGGGCACGAGGACGTACGAGCCGCGGCAGTGCCACCGCAGGCCGGGATGCTCGTCCATGGTCTCCGGGTGGCAGTCCAGCTCGCAGGGCCACCACTCGTCCTCGTCCTCGGGCGTACCGCGGGTGAGGGTGAAGAAGAGCATCCGTCCGTCGCCCGTCTCGGCGACGGGACCCACCTCGACGCCGGCGGCGAGCAGCCGCTCCAGCGCCGCGCGCCCGGCGTCGAGCGGCACGTCGAGGACGTCGTGCACCATGCCGGTCGCGGTGATGAAGTTGGCCTGCGGCTCGTGCCGGGCCCACTGCTCGATCTGGTCGCGGTCGGTCGTGGACTGCGTCTGCCAGGCGAAGGAGACGGGGTGCCGGGCCGGGGTGGGACAGCCGACGCGGTCGCAGGAGCACCGGTAGCCGGCGGGGTGAGCGGCCGGGGCGAGGGGCAGCCCGGCTCCGGCGGCGGCGAGCAGCAGGGTCTCACGGTCGCCCGCGTCGGCGGTCTCCTTGGGGCGACGGCCACGCAGCCACTGGGAGATCCTGCCCTGCCGGCCGGAACGGCCGCCGAACTCCGCGCTCATCTATCCCCTCGCCTTGCTGTGGTGCGGACAGCACTGCTTCATGGTCCCACCATCCTGCGCCCCGGGTGGCCGGAGCCGGTATCCGGGGTGCGTGGGGTGGTCGGCCTGAGGCCCGGATCGAGTGTCATTACATAGTTTAATGGGATTTACACCCCTACCCTCGTCGTCATGGTCACACGGACTGCGCTCACGGGTATCGCCGGTCTCACCTCGCTGGCCCTCGCCGTGCACGGCGGCACCCTGGCCCCGCTGGAGTGGGGCGGCCGCCCCCTGACCGTGGACGCACTCCCCCGCATCGTCCACGTCGCCCACCGCGGCGGCGCCCGCGAGGTCCCGGAGAACAGCATGTCCGGCCTGATGGCGGCGTACGGACGCGGGACGGCCCAGGTACTCGACTTCGACACCCGGATGCTGCGCGACGGGCACATGGTCGTCATCCACGACCGGACCCTGAACCGCACGACCTACCTGGGCGGCCCGGTGCGGAACCTGGACCTGCGGGACTGGCAGGGGGTGCGGCTGCGGCCGAAGGACGTGCTGCCTGGCAGCTGGCGCTCGGAGCGGCCGCCGACGGTCGCCGAGGTGCTGGACCGCTTCGGCGGGCGCATCGTGCTGATGCTGGAGGCCAAGGACCCGGAGAGTCTGCGCGTGCTGGCCGGGCTGCTGCGCGACCGCGGGCTGACCCGCTCGGTGTTCGTCAACTCCAACCGGCCCGAGGTGGCCCGGCGCGCCCATCGCATGGGCCTGGTCGCGCAGCTGTGGCGTTCGGCGGACCAGATGCGCCGCGACCGGCCCGAGCGCTGGGCGCCTTTCGTGGATCTGCTCGACGTGGATCACAGGGCCCGGGACGCTGATCTCCGGCGGGCGGCGAGGTCGGGCATCCCCCGGGTGTGGGCGCACACCGTCGTGACCCCGGCCCAGCGCGACCGGGTCCTCGCGCTGGGCTGCAACGGGGTCATCACGGACGCGCCGGGGCGGCTGGCCCGCCGGCCGCCGCGGCCCTCGCCGACGGCGAGGGCCGCGCGGACCCTGCGGGCGCTCAGGGCACTCAGGGCGCGGCACGGCGTACGGGCGCTGCGGGCACTGCGGGCGGCTCAGCGCGGGGCGATCCCGTAGAGGGCGTACTCGACGAGGGTGTCCGTGTACGCGTACGTGATCGGGCCGGTGCGCTGGAGCCAGCGCTGGGCTAGCGGGGAGACGAACAGTTCGAGGGCGACGCGCGGATCGACGTCGGCGCGCACGGCGCCCTGGTCCTGAGCCGAGCGCAGTCGCCGCACGTAGAGCTGGAGCTGCGGTTCGAGGAGCCTGCTCACGAACACGGCTCCGAGCTGCTCGTCGACGAGGCCCTCGGCGGCCAGCGCCCGGGAGGGGACCTCGAACCGGGGGTCGAGCAGCTCGTCCGCGGTGGCCCGCAGGACGAGCTTGAGGTCGGCGGCGAGATCGCCGGTGTCCGGGATCGCGTACGGCTGCTGCGGGTCCTGGCCGGGCCGGGCCGCGGCCCGGGCGGCCTGCTCGCTCAGGTCGAGGAAGGCCTCCAGCAGGACGTCGGCCTTCGAGGACCACCAGCGGTAGATCGTCTGCTTGCCGACTCCGGCGCGGGCGGCGATCCCCTCGATGGTCGTCCTCGGGTAGCCGATCTCTCCGACGAGGGCGAGGGCGGCGTCGTAGATCGCGCGGCGCGATCTCTCGCTGCGGCGGGTGGCGTCGGGGGCGGGCTTCTGGACCATGGGTCGAATGTAACAGGTTGACAAGACGGTGCGTCTCGCTGGACAGTGAGAGTCGGATGCGAGACGAAACGTCTCGTATTGATGATGTGCGGTGAGAGGAGCCGGTGATGGCGCGAGGCGGAGACGGAAACATGCTGGGCTTGGGCGGGACGCGGCAGAAGCTCGGCCGGACGGCCCTGCGCGGTGGCGGTCGCGGCGGCCGGATCGGCGGCGGGCTCGATCCGCAGGCGCAGAAGCGGGAGTTGCTGCGCAAGCTGCAGGAGAAGCGCGGGGAGACCGCGAGGGACGGCCGCGCGGGACCGACGGGACAGGGGCGTACGGCGGAGGCGGAAGGGGGCCCGGGGGCGTCGTGAGCGGTGCCGGGTGGCCGCGGGTGCGGGGAGCGCCCGCGGCTCATGCGTTCCTGGGCTGGTCGGCCGGGGGCCAGGCGTCTCCCCAGTCCGCGTCGCGGGCCGGGGGCTGGCCGGCCGGGGCTGGTCGGCCGGGGGCCAGGCTACCCAGTCCGCGTCGTGGGCCGGGGCTGGTCGGCCGGGGGCCAGGCGTCTCCCCAGTCCGCGTCGCGGGCCGCGCGGTAGAGGGCGCCGTGGCGCTTGGTCACGGTCTCGCGGTGCAGGGACTCGTCCGGCCCGCACAGGTCGAGGAGTACCTGGCCCTTGCGGATCTGCGGCCTGCGCACGACGCGGGAGGGGGCCGGTTCCGCCGGAAGGCGGGTGGCGGCGACATAGCTGAACTTCTCGTCCTCGTACGCCAGGGAGCCGCCCTTGACCTGGCGGTGCAGGGAGGACCGGCTGACCCGGGCGGAGAAGTGGCACCAGTCCTCGCCCGGCACGAGGGGGCAGGCGGCGCTGTGCGGGCAGGGTGCCGCGATCCTGAACCCGGCGCCGGTCAGGCGGTCGCGGGCCTCGATGACGCGGGCGTATCCGTCGGGGGTGCCCGGCTCGACGATCACGACGGTCCGGGCGGCGGTCGCGGCGGCGTCCACGACGGAGACGCGGTCGGCCTCCGTGAGTTCGCCGAGAACGTAGGAGACGGTGACGAGGTCGGTGGCCTCGATGGTGAGCGCCGATCCGATACGGGAGCGGTGCCACTCGGCGGACTTCAGCGCCGGGTTCGCGGCGGCGATGTCGCGGCCGAGGGCGAGCGCCGGTTCGGCCCAGTCGAGGACCGTCACCGGGCGGTCGCCCTCCCAGGTCGCGCTGACCGCCCAGGTCGCCGCGCCGGTGCCGCCGCCGACGTCCACGTGACTGGCCGGCGTCCACCCGGGCACGGCGTCCGCGAGCGCGTCCAGTGCCGCGCGGACCGCTTCGAACGTCGCGGGCATCCGGTACGCGGCGTACGCCGTCACGTCCGCGCGGTCGCGCAGGACCGGGGTGTGGGTCGGGGTGGTGCCCCGGTAGTTCGCGATCAGCCGCTCGACCGACTGCGCGGCTGCCTTGGGGGGCAGGCCGTCGAGGAGCCCGGCGAGGGCGGTGCGCAGGGTCTCGGCGGGGGAAACGGGGGCGGTCACCCGGCGATTCTACGGTCGCGTCCGGCCGGCCGGCGGTCCGGTGGTGCCGCCGGGGGCGGTGGGCGCGGTTCCCCTTCCCCGTGCGGGTCATCACCCGCGTTGCGGCTCACGCCGGGGTGGGGCTGCGAACCCGGGGTCGGCCGGTGCGGTGGGGACAGTCCCCACCCCTGCCTGGGGCGCCCCGCGTTGCAGCTCACGCCGAGGTGGGGCGGCGAACCCGGCGTTGCGGGGGTGCCGCTGTGCCCACCCGTGCCGCCCCGAGCGGCACGCATGCCCACAGCTACGCCGACCCGGACCGCCCCCGGCACACCCCGACGTGGGACGGCGAACCCGGCATCGGCGGGGTGCGGTGGGGACAGTCCCCACCCCTGCGCAGGCGCCCCGCGTTGCAGCTCACGCCAGGGTAGGGCGGCGAACCCGGCGTTGCGGGGGTGCCGCTGTGCCCACCCGTGCCGCCCCGAGCGGCACGCATGCCCACAGCTACGCCGACCCGGACCGCCCC
>NZ_JBWKDS010000039.1:68665-79751 GCF_056435845.1 Streptomyces sp. NPDC043867
CCCGGCCGGGGAGCCGTTACTGCGCCGTCCCTCCGCTGCCTCTCACCGCGTGTGCCAGGCGCGTTGCCGCCGCCGCTCGCGGAGTGTTGTCCGGGGGGCGGCGGCGGGGGTGGACCGTGTTGGCCAGGAGGACGAGGAAGGTGTCCGTCGCCGGGTCGAGGACGAGCGACGTGCCCGTGAAACCCGTGTGGCCGGCCGCGCCGCGCCGCGCCAGCTCCCCCATGAAGGACGGCTGGTCGACGGCGAAGCCGAGGCCGGGCGGGGTCAGCATCAGTTCCACGAAGTCGGGGCCGAGGATGCGGGCCGGGCCGTAGGAGCCGCCCGCGAGGAGGGCGCGGCAGAAGACGGCGAGGTCGCGGCCCGTGGAGAAGAGGCCCGCGTGGCCGGCCACTCCGCCGAGCGCCCACGCGTTCTCGTCGTGGACCACACCCCGCAGCATCCCCCGGTCCGCCTTCCCCCACGGCCGCCGCTGGTCCTCGGTGGCGGCGGCGCCGGGGCGGGGTCCGAAACCGGTGGCCGTCATGCCGAGGGGACGGGTGATGCCGTCGTGGATCAGGACGTCGAGCCCGCGCCCGGCGATGCGCTCCAGGACGTACTGGAGGAGCAGCGGGTTGAGGTCGGAGTAGCGGTACGCGGCGCCGGGCCGCGTCACCGGCGCCTCCGCCCGCAGCAGCTCGAGGCGTGCCGCGTCGGACGGGCAGTCGTACAGCGGGAGTTCGGGCCGCAGGCCGGAGGTGTGGGTGAGCAGCTGGCGCACGGTGATGCCGTGCTCCGCGACACCCCGGAAGTCGGGCAGGTACGCGGCGACCCGCGCGTCGATGCCCAGCGTGCCGCGCTCCAGCTGCTGGACGGCCGCGACCGCCGTGAACAGTTTGGTCAGCGACGCCAGGTCGAAGGGCGTGTCCACGGTCATCGGCACCCGCTCCCCGGGCACCTGCTCGATCCCCACGTCCTTCTTCTCGTCGTACGACGCGTAGCGCACCGCCCACCCGGCCGCCTCCTCGACGGCGATCACGGGGCCGCGCCCGGCGACCACGACGGTGCCCGCCGCCCAGGGGCGCTCCCCCGTCGTGAGGGTGCGCACCTCCCGTACGAGGTGCCGCAGTTCGCCGGAGTCGAGCCCGGCCCGCTCCGGTGTGTCGACGCGCAGTCTCGGTGCGCTCAGTTCCCCGCCGCCTTTCCCAGTGCTGTCCGGCCGTCCCTGGGCTCGCGGTCTCCGGCGAGCGCCGGGGATCCCTGTTCCCAGGGACGGCACAGTGCCACGAAGCAGGCGATCGCCACCAGTGCCGCGGCGAGTTGGACGACGGCCATCGGTACGGCGGTGTGCTCGCCGGCGACGCCGACGAGGGGCGAGGCGATCGCGCCGACGAGGAAGGAGGTGGTGCCCAGGAGTGCCGACGCCGAGCCGGCGGCGTGCCGGGTGCGCATCAGGGCGAGGGCCTGGGTGTTGGGGAGGGTGATGCCCATGGCGCTCATCAGGACGAAGAGCGCGGTCGCGACGGGCACCAGGCCGACCTCGCCGACCGCGCCGGCGGACATGAGGAGCAGGGCGGTCGCGGAGAGGGTGACGACGGCGAGACCGGTGGCGAGCGTCTTGTCGAGACTGACCCGGCCGACCAGGAGCTTGCCGTTGATCTGGCCCGCGGCCACCAGACCCACCGAGTTCACGCCGAACAGCAGACTGAAGGTCTGCGGGGAGGCGCCGTAGATCTCCTGGATCACGAAGGGCGAGGCGGCTATGTACGCGAAGAGCGCGGCGAAGGCGAAGCCGCCCGCGAGCATGTAACCGGCGAAGACGCGGTCGGCGAGCAGTCCGCGCATGGAGCGCAGCGCCTCGCCGACGCCGCCGCTGTGCCGTTCCCCGGGGGCGAGGGTCTCGGGCAGCCGGAACCAGACCAGGGCCGTCAGCGCGATGCCGACGGCGGTGAGGACGACGAAGACGCCCCGCCAGTCGGTGACGCGCAGGATCTGCCCGCCGATGAGCGGGGCGACGACCGGGGCGACCCCCGAGACGAGCATCAGGGTGGAGAAGAACCGGGCCATGGCCACGCCGTCGTACAGGTCGCGGACGACGGCCCGCGCGATGACGATCCCGGCGGCGCCCGAGAGACCCTGGGCGAGCCGGAAGACGACGAGGAGTTCGACGGTCGGCGCGACGGCGCACAGCGCGGTGGCCAGGATGTAGACGAGGAGGCCGGCCAGCAGGGGCCTGCGGCGGCCCAGTTTGTCGCTCAGCGGCCCGACGGCCAGCTGCCCGAAGGCCATGCCCGCGAGGCACGCGGTGAGCGTGAGCTGCACGGTCGCGGCGGGCGCGTCGAGCGACCTGGTGACCTCCGGCAGCGACGGGAGGTACATGTCCATGGCCAGCGGGGGCGTGGCGGTGAGGCCGCCGAGGACGAGGATGACGAGGAGCCCGGTCCTGCGCGGTGCCGCCGGGCCGGGCAGCGCCCGGGATGCCGCGTCCGCTGCCTGCTCGGTGACCGCCGCCCCCGTCACGTGCCCCTGGGTCTCGTCCTCGCCCCTCGCCGTGCGGCCGGACTCCGGCATGTGCCCCTCCCTCTCCGTTCGGTCCGCCACCTATGCTCTCAGCTCGTACGGAGTGTTCGGGGTCACAGGGCGAGGGGCCGGGAATGACGGGCGAGAGCGTGCGGTGGGGAATTCTGGCGACCGGAGGGATCGCCGCGGCGTTCGCGGCGGATCTGGTGGATCTGCCGGACGCGGAGGTCGTGGCGGTGGCGTCGCGCAGCCAGGAGTCGGCGAAGGCGTTCGCGGAGCGGTTCGCGATACCCCGGGCGTACGGCGACTGGGCGTCGCTCGCCGCGGACGAGGACGTCGACGTGGTGTACGTGGCCACTCCGCACTCGGCGCACCGGGTGGCCGCGGGCCTGTGCCTGGAGGCCGGGCGGAACGTGCTGTGCGAGAAGGCGTTCACGCTGAACGCACGGGAGGCCGAGGAGCTGGTGGCGCTCGCCCGGGAGCGGGGCAGCTTCCTGATGGAGGCCATGTGGATGTACTGCAATCCGCTGATCCGGCGGCTCAAGGCGCTGGTGGACGACGGCGCGATCGGTGACGTGCGCACGTTGCAGGCCGACTTCGGGCTGGCCGGGCCCTTCCCGCCGTCGCACCGGCTGCGGGACCCCGCGCAGGGCGGCGGTGCGCTCCTCGACCTCGGCGTCTATCCGGTGTCGTTCGCGCAGCTGCTGCTCGGGGAGCCCTCGGACGTGACCGCGCGGGCCGTGCTCTCCGACGAGGGCGTCGATCTCCAGACGGGTGCGCTGCTGTCCTTCGAGAGCGGGGCCCTCGCCTCGGTGCACTGTTCCATCAGCGGCGGCACTCCGGTGTCCGCGTCGGTGACCGGCTCCGCGGGCCGTATCGACATCCCGGACGGGTTCTTCTTCCCGGAGCACTTCGTCCTGCACCGCGACGGCCGCGACCCGGAGAAGTTCCTGGCCGACCCGGCGAGCGGCCCCCGCAGCAGCCTCAGGCACGAGGCCGCCGAGGTGATGCGGGCCCTGCGCGCCGGTGAGACCGAGTCGCCGCTGGTCCCGCTGGACGGCACCCTCGCGGTGATGCGGACGCTCGACGCGATACGGGACCGCATCGGCGTCCGCTACCCCGGGGAGGCCGGCTAAGGGCTGTCCGCCGGCCCGGGCGCCGGGCCGGCGCACGGCTCGCCGCCGGCTCAGACGGGCTCGAGGCCCTGGTCGCCCACCTCCGTCACGAAGGACGCGGCCGTGGTGATCGGCGCCCCCGGCGTCGTCACCGCCGACACCGTCTTGAAGTCGGCCCGCGCCTCCTGGCGCCCCAGCTCGACGGTCACGTAGCCGCGCCGTCCGTTGTAGAACTTCAGGTGCGGGTTGGCCTTCGTGTACGTGGCCCAGTTGGCGGGCCGCTCGGCGCCGTCCTTGCCGCTGGCGACGGACGTCGCGACGATCTCCGTGCCGAGCGTCGCCGACGCCGGGTCGTCGAAGTCGTCCTTGATGTCGAAGGCGTACCCGACGTGGACGTCGCCGGTGAGCACCATCAGGTTCTCGATCCCGGCGGACTTCGCCCCGGCGAGGACCCGTTGGCGCGAGGCGCGGTAGCCGTCCCAGGCGTCCATCGACACCTTGGCGACCGGGTTCAGGTCCAGCTTCCGCTGAGAGAAGGTGACCTGCTGCGGGACCACGTTCCACAGCGCCCGCGACTCGTGCCACCCGTCGAGCAGCCAGCGCTCCTGCGTCGCCCCCGTGATGGTGCGCGCCGGGTCGTCCGACTCGGGGCCGGGGACGTGCGAGCCGTCGCCGTACGCCTGGTTGGAGCGGTACTGGCGGGTGTCGAGGATGTCGAACTGGGCGAGCCTGCCCCACTGGAGCCGCCGGTACAGCTGGGCGTCGGGCCCGTCCGGCAACTGTCGACGGCGCAGCGGCTGGTTCTCCCAGTAGGCGCGGTAGGCGGCGGCGCGGCGCAGCAGGAAATCCTCCGGCGGGTTGCCGTTCTCGTCGATGTCGCCGGCGTAGTTGTTCTCGGTCTCGTGGTCGTCCCAGGTGACGACGAAGGGGTGGGCGGCGTGGGCGGCCCGCAGGTCGGGGTCGGACTTGTAGAGGGCGTACCGCAGGCGGTAGTCCTCCAGGGTCACGGTCTCGTGGTTGAAGAGGTCGGGCAGGGTGCGGTCGGTGTACTTGCGGGCGCCGCCGGCGGAGTTGACGGCGTACTCGTAGAGGTAGTCCCCGAGGTGGAAGACGACGTCGACGTCGTCCTCGGCGAGGTGTCCGTACGCGGTGAAGTAGCCGTCGTGGTACGCCTGGCAGGAGACCGCGGCGAGGGTGAGCGCGGAGGTGCGGCTGCGGGTGGCGGGTGCGGTGCGGGTGCGGCCCGTCTCGCTGACCCAACTGCCGGTGCGGAAGCGGTAGTAGAAGATCCGGTCGGCGTCGAGGTGACCGACCTCCACGTGCACGGTGTGGTGGAACTCGGGGTGCGCGACGGCGGTGCCGCGTCTGACGACGCGGCTGAAGCGCTCGTCGTGGGCCAGTTCCCAGTGCACGGTGACGCGTTTGCGGGGCAGTCCGCCGTCGGCCTGGTACGGCGCCGGCGCGAGCCGGGTCCACAGCAGGACGGAGTCGGGGAGCGGGTCGCCCGAGGCCACGCCGAGCGTGAAGGGGTCGTCGGTGATCCTCGCGGCGTCGAGTTCGGCGGCGCTCGCCACGCCGGCGGCGGGCAGGTCGACGGCGAAGGCGAGCGCGGCGGCGGCGCCCGTGACGGTGAGGAAGCGGCGGCGTCCGATGTGGCGGGCGGCGGCGCGCAGTTCGGCGCCGTGCCGCGAGGTGTGCGATGGCTGATGGGCTGCGGGTGTCATCTGGCCCTCCCCTGACGGTGGTGGTACGAGGCATTGGAGTGGCCAGGGTCGACGCTGGACTGTCGCGTACACAACAGCCAGATGGCGGATGGATGAGTTCCGGACGGTGGACCCTCCCGTACGCTGCGGGGCCATGAATGCCATGCAAACGAAGACCGCGGTGGTGACCGGGGCGGGCTCCGGCATCGGTCGCGCGGTCGCCGTGGAACTGCTGCGCGCGGGCTGGTCGGTGGCGCTGGCGGGCCGCAGGACCGAGACCCTGGAGGAGACGGCCGCCCTGGTTCCCGGGGGCCCCTCCCTGGCCGTACGCACGGACGTCTCGGACCCCGACGACGTGGCCGCCCTCTTCAAGGCCGCCCGCGACCGCTTCGGACGTCTGGACCTGCTGTTCAACAACGCGGGCACGTTCGGTCCCGGGGGCGTCCCGGTCGAGGAACTGCCGTACGACGCCTGGCGGCACGTGGTGGACACCAACCTCAACGGCGCGTTCCTGTGCGCGCAGGCGGCGTACCGGCAGATGAAGGAGCAGGATCCGCAGGGCGGTCGGATCATCAACAACGGCTCGATCTCCGCGCACACGCCCCGTCCGCAGTCGGTCGCGTACACGGCGACCAAGCACGCGCTGACCGGGCTGACCAAGGCGCTCTCCCTGGACGGGCGCCCGTACCGGATCGCGGTGGGCCAGATCGACATCGGCAACGCGGCCACCGAGATGACCGAGCGGATGCGGACGGGAACGTTGCAGGCGAACGGCGAACTGGCCGTCGAGCCCGTGATGGACGTGGCGGACGTGGCCCGCACCGTGCGGCACATGGCCGAACTGCCGCTGGAGGCGAACGTGCAGTTCGCGACGGTGCTGGCGACGGCGATGCCGTACGTGGGCCGGGGCTGAGGCCGGGCGGGGAGATCGAGGCGTTTGACGGCGAACCCGGCCGTTCAGGCTTCCTCGTCAGCGAACCTGGTCGCTCTTCGGCCCGGTGCCTCTGATCCTGGCCGGAGTTCCCTCCGGGGTGAACGAGTGGTGGAAGGTGAAGGCGTGCGGCGCGGAGCCGTGGCCGTGGAGGTGCTCCAGCCTGGAAACCCCGTCCTGCCAGGTGGGCACCACGCCTTCGGAAACCCACCAGAACACGTAGTTCGGGTGTCCTGCCCTCTCGAACCAGTCGTCGCGCCTGGCCAGCGCCTCACGGTGCGGACCGCTGTAGATGGCGTCGAAGGCGGGGCGCAGACCGGTCCAGAGCGAGAGGGTCGCGGCCAGAGCGGTGGTTTCCACCGTACGGCCCTTGCCGTACCAGGCCGGTACGGCGAATTCTCCCCATGCACCCCAGTCCGCGTCGAAGAGCGCGCCCCGCTCACCGTCTGCCGCTTCGGCATGAGCGAGGTACCCGGGGTGCTGACTGATCTGCCGGTAGACGGCCTCACCGATGTCGTAGAACTCGCACGTGAGAGGTGCGGGATCGGCGAGAGGTGACTTCAGGACACCGAATGTGTACAGCGCGAGATGGGGCATGCGTCTCTCCCTGGTTGGGGGTGCCTGGTGTGGACCTTGACCCGGTTCGGTGGCTCACGCAGGGGGGCGAGGGTTCGTGGGGCGTGACCAACTCGTCCCGACGCGGGTGGCTCAGGGTGAAGGAACTCCTGGGCGGCCGTGGGCGATCGCCGAGGACCAGGTGAAGGTAGCTGCCTCCGCGGGCCCTGTCGAAGTTGCGTTTTCCCTGTCCAAATGGCCTCCTGCACCGGTCATTTCGGGGTCCGGGGCGGTGACGGGCAGGACATGCACCGTGCGCCGCCGGCGTGGCCGGTTCGCCCAGGCGGGCCTGCCCGGGGCCCGCAGGCGGGCACAAGACCCGGGCGGGCCCAGGGGCGGGCGCAACCCGTGCAGGGCCCGGGAGGACCGCCCCGCCGTTCACCCCCGGTGGGTCTCCTCCGTCGCGGCCCCGCCGTCGCCGCCCCGCCTGCTCCTGCGGCGGCGCAACGCGAACGCACCGCCCGCCGCCAGCGCGAGCGCTCCGGCCACCCCGGCGGCCGGTCCCCAGGACGAGGCGCCCGCACCGGAGGAGGCGGGAGCACCGGCGGCACCCCCGGCGGGCTTCCTGGTCGCCGTCGCCTTCGCCCCGCCCTCGCTGATGGGATCGACCAGGACACCCACCGGCTGGGCGCTCCCCGCGTGCGCGAAGCCCCAGTCGAGCAGGGCGGCCGTCTCCTCGTAGACGCCGTTCCCCGCGCGCTCGGGGTGCATCACGGTGGCCAGGAGCGTACGGCCGTCGCGGGTGGCCGCCCCGGTGAAGGTGTTGCCCGCGTGGCTGGTGTAGCCGTTCTTCACCCCTATCAGGCCCTGGTACGTCTCCATGCCCCAGGCCCCCGTCAGCAGACGGTCGGTGTTCTGGATCTGGAAGGTCTTCTTGCCGCCGGCCGGGAAGTCCGCGGTCCGCGTCGCGCAGTAGTCACGGAAGTCCGCGTCGTGCAGGCCGTGCCGGGCGAAGAGCGTCAGGTCGTACGCGGAGGAGAGCTGCCCCTTGTGGTCGAAGCCGTCGGGGCTCACCACGTGCGTGTCCAGGGCCTGCAGGTCCGCGGCCTTGACCTGCATCTGGCCGACGGTCTCGTCGACCCCGCCGTTCAGGTGACTGAGCACGTGCACCGCGTCGTTGCCCGAACGCAGGAAGACGCCGAGCCACAACTGCTCGACGGTGTACGTGATTCCGGGCCGGATACCGACCAGGCTGGAGCCGGCCGGGATCCCGGCGAGGTCCGCGTCGGTCACCGTGTGCCGCTCGGTCCGCCCGAACTTGTGCAGCAGCGTGTCCGCGAACAGCATCTTCAGGGTGGACGCGGGCGCCAGGCGCCGGTGCGCGTCGTACGAGGCGAGCACCTCCCCGCTCCCGTGGTCGGCGATCAGCCAGGCCCGGGCGGTGAGCCGGGGCAGGCCCGAGGCACCGCGCACCTGGACGCCGCCGCGCCCCAGCCGCTCACCGCCGATCGTGGTGGCGGCAAAGACGGGGCCGGCGACGGCGGACGGAACGGCGGCGGCGGCGAGGCCCAGAGCGGCACGGCGGGTGAGCCGAGAGGAATCACGCATCCCGGGACCGTACAAAGCGGCCCCGCGGCGCCGTGCGGCGGGGTCACAAAGGGAGGGCATGCCGCTGCCAAAGGGACGGCAAAGGCACCGGGACGGGCCCCCGGACAGGCCTCCGGGAACTGTGGCGGAAAGGCTCACCGCCCCGAGTCAACAGGGGTTTCCTGGCCGTACACCCTCCTCCGCATAGGAATCAGCTGTCTTACCGGATTCTGATTCCGGACGCCGCATTCTCAGCCCGCGCACACCCTTTACTCAGCCCGGCTCAAAGCTTTCTCCATAGCTTGTGGCCGCGCCCACAGCGGGCGCCAAGAACCTTTGGGGAACGGGATGTTTGGCATCTATCTCAAGCGTGAGCTGAGCCGACGCAAGAAGGCGGCCCTGGTGATCGCCATGGGTCTGGCGCTCGGTATCGCGCTGGTCATCACCGTCAACTCGGTGTCGGCCGGCATGCAGCAGGCGCAGGACAAGGTCCTGAAGTCGCTGTACGGGCTCGGCACCGACATGACGGTCACCAAGGCCGTGGCGGCGCCCTCCGCGAACGCGACGGGCAGACCGAAGTTCGACTTCGACGCCAAGTCGGACAGCGACACGACGCAGAGTTCGGACCGGGTGATGACCCAGGGCGGCCAGTCCCTGAAGTCCTCGCTCGTCGACGAGGTGGCCGCGCAGCAGGGCGTGGCGAGCGCGGTCGGCGCGCTGAGCCTGAACGTCACCAAGGTCGACGGCTCCTTCACCCAGGGCAAGGCGAAGTCCTCGACGACCCAGCAGCAGGGCGGCCCCGGCGCCGCCCAGGGCCGCGGGAGCGGCCAGCCGCAGGTGCAGGGCGGCGGCGCCTCCTTCGACGTCAACTCGTACTCGGTCGCGGGGATCGACGTCACCGAGCAGGACCTCGGCCCGCTCGCCACGTCGAAGATCACCAAGGGGAGGACCTTCACGGCGTCGCAGTCCGCCGCGAAGGTCGCCGTGGTCAGCAAGTCGTACGCGAAGGAGAACTCGTACACGGTCGGCGAGAAGCTCAAGATCTCGGGCACCGCGTACGAGATCATCGGCATCGCGACGCCGGACAGCAGTGAGACGACCACCGACGTCTACCTGCCGCTGAAGCAGGCGCAGACGCTCGCCGACGCGAAGAACAAGGTCACCACGATCTACGTCAAGGCGACCGACTCGAAGCAGATCGACACGGTCAAGGCGGCCATCCAGAAGAACATCTCGGGCACGACGGTCACCACCTCCGCCGACCTCGCCGACACCGTCTCCGGCTCCCTGTCGACGGCCTCGAACCTGGCGGCCAGCGTCGGCAAGTGGCTGTCCGTCGCGGTCCTGATCGCCGCCTTCCTGGTGGCCGCGCTGCTCACCTCGTCGGCGGTCAGCCGCCGGGTGCGCGAGTTCGGCACGCTGAAGGCGCTCGGCTGGCCCTCCCGCAAGGTCACCCGGCAGGTCGTCGGCGAGTCGATCGTGAACGGCCTGCTCGGCGGCGCGCTCGGCATCGCCCTCGGTCTCGGCGCGGCGTACACGGTGACCGCGATCAGCCCGAAGCTGACCGCGGAACTCGCCTCCGGTGGCGGCGCGCGCGGCGGGCCGGGCGGCGGCGGGCCGGGCCGGCAGGCGGCCTCGAAGACCGTGGAGATCGCGCTGTCCGCGCCGGTCTCGGTGACCACCATCGCGCTCGCGGCAGGCCTCGCCATCGCGGGCGGTCTGATCGCCGGTGCCATGGGGGGCTGGCGTGCCTCCCGCATGCGGCCCGCGGACGCCCTGCGCAGCGTCTCCTGACCCCCTCCCCCCGACCGGGAGACGACCGTGCCCCGGGCGACCCTCATTCCCCTCGGAGAACCTCATGTACAAGCTCACCGGCGTCACCAAGCGCTATACGCGCGGCAAGGAGACGGTGGAGGCGCTGCGCGGTGTCGACCTCGTCATCGAGGACGGCGACCAGCTCGTCATCCAGGGCCCCACGGGCGGCGGCAAGTCCACGCTGCTCCAGATGATCGGCGGCCTGGACCGCCCCACCTCCGGCAGCGTCGAACTGGACGGCGTGGACCTCGCCTCCGTCAGCGAGGCCAAGCTGACCCGGCTGCGCGCCGAGAAGGTCGGGATCATCTTCCAGGCGTTCAACCTCATCCCGACGCTGACCGCGCAGGAGAACGTCGAGACGGCTCTCGTACCGCTCGGCGTGAAGCCCGCGGAGCGGCGTGCGCGGGCCGCCGAGGCGCTGGCCTCGGTCGGGCTCGGCGACCGGCTGGCGCATGCGCCGGCGGAGCTGTCCGGCGGCCAGCAGCAGCGGGTCGCCATCGCCCGCGCCCTGGTCAAGCGGCCCAAGGTGCTGCTCGCCGACGAGCCGACCGGCAACCTCGACGAGGGCACCCGCGACGACATCATGGCCCTGCTCGAAGGACTGTGGCACGAGTACGGGCTGACGTTCGTCATGGTCACCCACGACTCGTCGATCGCCCGCCGGGCACCGCGGCTCGCCACGATCAGGGCGGGCCGGATCACGCTGACCGAGCAGGACGTGCCGCGCCGGGAGTCACCCGAGGCGTACGCGGGGCAGGGCCGCGGCGGGGTCACCCCGCAGGCGTACGCGGGCTAGGGCCTGTCGTTTGGATCAGGCTGGCTGTGACCGACGGTTCGTCCTGACCGACCCGAGCGGGGTCTGGCGCGTGCAGCTGCAAGGCGGA
>NZ_JBWKDS010000040.1:0-25494 GCF_056435845.1 Streptomyces sp. NPDC043867
CCTCCGCCTTGCAGCTGCACGCGCCAGACCCCGCTCGGGTCGGTCAGGACGAACCGTCGGTCATAGCCAGCCTGATCCAAACGACAGGCCCTAGCTGAGACGCTCGATGACCATCGCCATGCCCTGGCCGCCGCCCACGCACATGGTCTCCAGGCCGAACTGCTTGTCGTGGAACTGGAGGCTGTTGATGAGCGTGCCCGTGATGCGGGCGCCCGTCATGCCGAAGGGGTGGCCGACGGCGATGGCGCCACCGTTCACGTTCAGCTTCTCCAGCGGGATGTTCAGGTCGCGGTACGAGGGGATCACCTGCGCTGCGAAGGCCTCGTTGATCTCGAACAGGTCGATGTCGTCGACGGTCAGCCCCGCGCGCTTGAGGGCCTGCTTCGACGCCTCCACCGGGCCGAGGCCCATGATCTCGGGGGAGAGACCGGTGACGCCGGTCGACACGATGCGGGCGAGCGGGGTCAGGCCCAGCTCGCGGGCCTTGGTGTCGCTCATGATGACGAGCGCGGCGGCCCCGTCGTTCAGGGGGCAGCAGTTGGCGGCGGTGACCAGGCCGTCGGGGCGGAAGACCGGCTTCAGGCCCTGGACGCCGTCCAGGGTGACGCCGGCGCGGGGGCCGTCGTCCTTGGCGACGACCGTGCCGTCGGGCGTGGTGACCGGGGTGATCTCGCGCTCCCAGAAGCCGTTCTTGATGGCTTCCTCGGCGAGGTTCTGCGAGCGGACGCCGAACTCGTCCATGTCCTGGCGGGTGACGCCCTTGACGCGGGCCAGGTTCTCGGCGGTCTGGCCCATCGCGATGTACGCGTCCGGCAGTACGCCGTCCTCGCGCGGGTCGTGCCAGGACGCGCCCTCGCTCTGCGCGACTGCCGCGGTGCGGGCCTCGGCCTCGGCGAAGAGGGGGTTGTGGGTGTCGGGGAGGCTGTCGCTGTTGCCCTTGGTGCTGCGGGACACCATCTCGACACCGGCCGAGATGAAGACGTCGCCCTCGCCGGCCTTGATGGCGTGCAGGGCCATGCGGGAGGTCTGCAGCGAGGAGGAACAGTAGCGGGTGACGGTGCAGCCCGGCAGATGGTCCATGCCCATCTGCACGGCGACGATGCGGCCCATGTTGTGGCCCTGCTCGCCGCCGGGCAGACCGCAGCCGAGCATCAGGTCGTCGATGTCCCGCGGGTCCAGCTCGGGGACCTTGGCGAGGGCGGCCTCGATGATCGTGGCGGTCAGGTCGTCGGGGCGTACGTCCTTCAGGGAGCCCTTGAAGGCGCGGCCGATCGGGGAGCGGGCGGCTGAGACGATCACGGCTTCTGGCATCACGGCTCCATTGGGCGAGCGGGGGTGGGGCAGGGCTGTCTCGGAAGTTACCCGTACGTACCCGCCCGGTCACGGGTGTGGGGGTGTGACTCAGGCCGCACTTTTCTAAGCGCTTGCTTTTTTCTGGCGAGGCGCCTTGACCAGTTCGGCCCGTGGGGGCCCGACTCGGGGCTCCCCGGCCCTCGCGGGGGCGCCGACTCGGGGCTCCGCCCCGGACCTCGCTCCTCAAACGCCGGAGGGCTAGATTTCTCCGGCGCGGGACTCCGCCCTGGGGGCGCCTGCCTCGGGGCTCCGCCCCGGACCCCGCTCCTCAGGCGCCGGAGGGGCTGAATTTCTCCGGCGCGGGACAGATTTAGCCCGCCGGTGTTTGAGTCCGCCCGGTGTTTCAGCCCGTCCGGCGTTTGAGGGCGAGTGCTTCAGCGCGATGGGGTCGGGGGCGGGGCCCATTCTGCAAGCACCGGAGGGGCTGGACTTGCGTCCCTTCGGCTGCTCCCTCGGGGCTAGTTGAGGGGAGCCGGCGTTGTTGTCGTGTCCGTGGTGGGGAGGCGCCGGCGGCGGCGGCGCTTGAGGAGGGCCCAGGGACCGCGCGGCCCCGTGGGCATCGCGGCCGTGACCTCCGTACCCGGCTCGGACGCCGCCTCCGCGGCGGCCCGGGCCACCGGCAGGAAGCCCTCGCGGCGCGAGACGTCCGGCCGCTCCTCGTCCGCCGGCCACAGGCCGAGCGCGGCGCAGACCGTGGGAAGGACCGCCATCGCCGCCGTGGCGTACCCCTCCGCCGAGGGGTGGTAGTTGTCGGGGCCGAACAGCTCCCGCGGGTTCTCCTCGAACTCGGGGCCCAGCAGGTCGCCCAGCGACACCGTGCGGCCGCCCTGCTCGACCGTGCCGATGGTCTGGGCCGCCGCCAGCTGCCGGGAGACACGCCGGGCCAGCCAGCGCAGCGGCTGCTGGACCGGCTCGATGGTGCCCAGGTCGGGGCAGGTGCCGACGACGACCTCCGCACCCGCGGTCCGCAGTCGCCGTACCGCCGAGGCCAGGTGCCGGACCGAGCGCGTGGGCGGCATCCGGTGTGTCACGTCGTTCGCGCCGATCATGATCACGCACACGTCGGGCACCCGGGCGGGATCCGCGAGGGTGAGCGCCACCTGCCGGTCCAGATCGTCCGACTGGGCGCCGGGCAGCGCCACGTTGCTGAGCTCGACCGGACGCTCGGCCACCGCCGCGAGACCGGCGGCCAGCAGGGCTCCCGGGGTCTGCCGGGCGCGGTGCACGCCCTGGCCGGCGGCTGTGGAGTCACCGAGTACGGTCAGCCGCAGCGGCGGCTCGTCGGAACCGGCGTACGCGTGTCCGTACAGGCCGTCCGCCCGGGGCGCGTACGGGCTCCCGTTCCCCACCTGGCGCTTCGCCAGCCGCACCTCGGCCAGCACGACGCCGACCGCTGCCGCGCCCACCAGACCGATCCCGCCGCCGCCGTACGCCGCACCCGCCGCGATGCGCCGGGCGACCCTTGCCCTCGACAGACTCGACATGCGTAGCCGCCACCTCCTCGTAGCCGTACACCCACTGCTTGCCCCGTGAAGCAGGTCGGCCAATCTCATCCGCGGGCGCGGCACCTTACGGGGACGACTCTCCGCCCCCGTCCGACGTGGGGCCTTAGGCTGACAGGACCATCCCTCAGATACACAGCTCCGGAGACAACGGTGCAATTCCACGACTCGATGATCAGTCTCGTCGGCAACACCCCGCTGGTGAGGCTCAACAACGTGACCGCGGGCATTCAGGCGACGGTCCTGGCCAAGGTTGAGTACTTCAACCCCGGCGGATCCGTGAAGGACCGCATCGCGCTGCGCATGATCGAGGCCGCGGAGGAGAGCGGCGCACTCAAGCCCGGCGGCACCATCGTCGAGCCGACCAGCGGAAACACCGGTGTCGGGCTCGCCATCGTGGCGCAGCAGAAGGGGTACAAGTGCATCTTCGTGTGCCCCGACAAGGTGAGCACCGACAAGATCAACGTGCTGCGGGCCTACGGCGCCGAGGTCGTCGTCTGCCCCACGGCCGTGGATCCGGAGCACCCCGACTCGTACTACAACGTCTCCGACCGGCTCGTCCGGGAGACGCCCGGTGCCTGGAAGCCCGACCAGTACTCGAACCCGCACAACCCGCTCTCGCACTATCACTCCACCGGCCCCGAGCTGTGGGAGCAGACGGAGGGGCGGATCACCCACTTCGTGACCGGCGTGGGCACGGGCGGCACCATCTCCGGGACCGGCCGGTACCTGAAGGACGTCAGTGACGGGCGGGTCCGGGTCGTGGGCGCCGACCCCGAGGGGTCCGTGTACTCCGGCGGGTCGGGACGGCCGTACCTCGTCGAGGGTGTGGGCGAGGACTTCTGGCCGACCGCGTACGACCGGACCGTCGCCGACGAGATCGTCGCCGTGTCCGACAAGGACTCCTTCCAGATGACCCGCCGCCTGGCCAAGGAGGAGGGTCTGCTGGTCGGCGGCTCCTGCGGGATGGCCGTCGTCGCCGCGCTGCGCGTCGCCGAGCGGCTCGGCCCCAACGACGTCGTGGTGGTGCTGCTGCCGGACAGCGGGCGCGGATACCTCAGCAAGATCTTCAACGACGAGTGGATGGCCGACTACGGCTTCCTCGAGGACTCGGGGCCGAGCGCCCGCGTCGCCGACGTGCTCAGCGACAAGGCCGGCGGTTCCATCCCCTCGCTCGTGCACATGCACCCGGACGAGACGGTCGGCGAGGCCATCGAGGTGCTGCGCGAGTACGGCGTCTCGCAGATGCCGATCGTGAAGCCCGGTGCGGGCCACCCGGACGTCATGGCGGCCGAGGTCGTGGGCTCCGTGGTCGAACGGGAGCTGCTGGACGCCCTGTTCACCAAGCAGGCCTCGCTGGAGGACCCGCTGGAGAAGCACATGTCGGCGCCGCTGCCGCAGGTCGGCTCGGGCGAGCCGGTCGGGGACCTGATGTCCGTGCTCGGCACCGCCGACGCGGCGATCGTGCTGGTCGAGGGCAAGCCGACCGGGGTCGTCAGCCGTCAGGACCTGCTGTCCTTCCTCGCCAAGGGCGGCACCAGGCAGTAGAGGTTCCGCGTGAGCCCCGCGCGGAGCACCGGAAATCGCCTGAAGTGCCCCGGTGGGAGGGAATCTTCCGGCCGCCCGGGCGGGAACTTCGCGGAAGTGGTACGAGCGCGACACGTTCACGCAGCACCCGCTTAACACGGGTCCTGCACATTGGTGGATGTCGGCAAGGGCTAAGGAAACACCTCCAAGGCGCCACGCACTGGGGGAGGTTCCCCGCCCCGGCCGGCACCGGAACGGCGTCAAGGACAACCGGAGCGGCTCCCGGGCCTCCATGGACGCCACGGACGCGCAAGCCCGGCCCTGACCCGGCCCGCGTCCCTCGCGGGGACCGCCGTCGTCCCGCCCCCCGGCAACGGGGGTGCGGCGGTCCCCGCGCACAGTCCTGTGCGCGGGGAGATCCCAGTCCTGCGCGCGGGGAGATCCCAGTCCTGCGCGCGGGAAGATCCCCGGGAAGACCCGCGGGGCTCAGTCCTGCCACTCCGAGGACGGCTCGTCCCGGTCCCGGCGCAAGGGCAGCGTGTGGCGCAGGACCTGCACCGCGTTGACGCCCACGATCCCCGCCCAGGCGACCATCAGGCCCGGCAGGTGCGCGACACCGCCGCCGATGGCGGACAGCGGGACCGCCAGCACGAGCGAGACGATCCCGAACCCGAAGCGCTCGCCCCAGGAGTCCGGCGACTGCGGCGAGCGGGCGCCCCGGGCCGCCACCATCTGCTGTTCCGCGAGGTGTCGGCGCACCCGGCGCTCCACCGTCCCGTCGAGGCGCTGCTCGATCTTCTCCAGGAACGAGTCGACGAGAGCCGGCTCGTACTCCTCGCCCAGTTCCCTGCGCGCCCGCAGCGTGGCGTCGAGTTCCTTCTTGAGGTCGGCTTCGCCGGCGTCCATACCCGTCATGACGTCCACGCTAGGGAGCGGACGTCCCCGTGGCACTGGGGTTAGCCCCCCTTTCCGCGCTGTGCTCCACCCCCGCACCGGACGACCGGCCACGGGGCGCCGCTTGCCCGGCCTGTATATCGTCATGCAGAGTTCTTACTGTCTGCATAGGCCCCCGCCCGGCCACGCTGTACTCTCCCGTGGCGTCGAGGAGCCGTCGGCCGCACCGCTCGACCGGTTCACGGACATTGGAGGGGGACCACGTCATGGGCGTGACCGACAGCCCGGCCGCGCGGCTGCAGGCGCTCTTCGAGGGGCACCGGCTGACACCGACCCAGCGGCGCATCGCGCACAGCATGGTGCGGCGCGCCGCGGACGTGCCGTTCCTGTCGAGCGTCGAACTCGCCGAACTCGCCGGCGTCAGCCAGCCGTCCGTCACCCGCTTCGCGGTCGCGCTCGGCTTCGACGGCTATCCCGCGCTGCGCAGGCACCTGCGGGAGGTCGCCCCCGCGGAACCGGTCGCCGACACCGCCTCGTACAACGAGTACCAGCAGGCCGTCGAGGCCGAGATCGAGAACCTGAAACACCTCGCGGAGGTGCTGGCGGACCCGCGTCCGGTGGAGCGCGCGGGGCGGCTGCTCGCCGCGTCCCGGCCGCTGCCGGTGCTGGGTCTGCGGGCCGCCGCCTCCCAGGCGTACGGCTTCGCGTACTTCGCCGCGAAGGTCCACCCCGACGTGCGGCTGCTGCACGAGGGCGGCACCATGCTCCACGACCGGGTCGACGCCGCCGTGCACGCGGGTGCCACGGCGCTGCTGTGCTTCGCGCTGCCCCGGCATCCGCGCGAGGTGGTCGACTCGCTCGCGTACGCGAAGGCGGCCGGGCTGACCGTCGTCACCGTCGCGGACTCGGCGTTCGCGCCGGTCGCGAAGGTGTCGGACCTGCTGCTGCCCGCCGCCGTCGGCACCGGCCTCGCCTTCGACACGGCCTGCGCCCCGATGCTTCTCGGCCGGGTCCTGCTGGAGGCGATGTGCGACGGCCTGCCCGACGCGCAGGCGCGGCTGGAGGAGTTCGACGCGCGGGCCGCCGCACGGGGGCTGTTCGTGGAGTAGGGGCTCCCCGCGGTGGCCCCGGGAAGTCCTCTGCGAGGACCCGCGTTTCTCAGACTCGTCTCACCTTCACTCGCTAGTCTGCACCTCCGAAAAAGGCCGAGACGGGAGGCGGGACGTGGCACGCGGAGGGCAGGGGCTGGCTCGGGTGGCGGTCGTCGTGAGGGCCGGGGCCGCACCGCTGTGGTGGGCGGGAACGACGGCGGCGGGCGTCGGCCTGCTGCCGCCAGGAGTGACCGGCCGCCGTATCGGGGTCATGGCCGGGGCGGTGCTCTTCATCGTCGCGACGGCCGTGGTGGCGTACGTGCGCAGGGGGCGGTACGCGGAACTGTCCCGGTCCGCCGCCCGCGCGGGCAAGCACGACGTGCTCCAGGACCGGGCGGTGTCCGTCCGCAACTGGCGCCGGGGGCACCGCTGGTGGCTGCTGCTCGCCTTCCTCGCCGCGCTCGGCAGCTCGTTCGCGGTGCCCGCGGCGGGCGGTCTGCTGCTCGCCGGGACCGGCGCCGGCCTGCGGCTGAAGGCCGCCTGGCTCGGCCGTCTCGAACGGGACGGCGACGCCCTGCTGTGGGTGCGCGTCGACTGGCTCGGCCCGCGGGCCGGCGCGCCCGCGGGCAAGGCCGTCAGGTCCTACCGAGGCACGGGCATCGCCGCGGGCGACGCGGCCCCGGGCGGGGCGCGCCGCCGCGTCGACGCTCTGGTGTAGGAGCCCTGGGGTGGGCGCCCTACACCTCCAGCTCGGCCTCGATCTTCTTCAACTGGTGGCGGGCCATCGCGAGGTTGGACCGTTTGGAGTCGAGGACGAGATACAGGAAGAGCCCGTTGCCGCCGCGTCCCTGCATCAGGCGGATCAGGTGGTACTGGTCGCTCAGGGTGATCAGGATGTCCTCGATCTCGCCCTTGAGGCCGAGGTGCTCCATGGTGCGGAGCTTGGCGCGGACGACATCGGTGTTCCCGGCCGCGGCGACGGTGAGGTCGAACCCCTTGCTGCCGCCGATCGTGCCCAGCGCCATGCCGGTGGTGTAGTCGACGAGGGCGGCGCCGGTGGCGCCTTCGATGGAGGCGAGCGCCTCTTTCAGTGCGGTCTCCGTGTTGGCCATGGTGCTGCGCTTCCCTTCAGCTTTCGGTGGTGGTCGGGGTCTTGGTGGTCGGGGTCCTGACCGGCAGCGCCTGCTCGGCGGGCGCCCGGGCCGCCGGCGGGTCGGTGAGGGCAGAGGCGCGCGGCGTCCGGGTGCGCGGGACGACGGGCCGGGCGGCGGGCTTCGCGGGGGTCCGGGAGGGGGCGGCCGGCTCGCCGCGCGCCGTCGCGGCGTCCACGAGCTCGCCGATGCGCGTCCCGGCGCGCCGCCCTTCCAGGTGCAGCCGGCCGACGTTGACCCGGTCCTGGGCCAGCAGTGTCAGCACGGCGGAGGTGCCGGCGGCGTACGTTGCCACATAGCCGTACACACCGCGGACGAGCAGTTCGCGGAAGTCGCCCTGGCCGGTGGCGTCCGTCAGCCGCAGGGCGACGCCCAGCGACGCGGCGGTGAGCGCGGCCACGCCCTCCGGTTCCACTCCCGGGGTGTCGTGGGCGAGCACGAGGCCGTCGACACTGGCCGCGAGCGCTCCGGTCACCTGGGGCACTCGTGCCCTCAGCCGGTGGATCTCGTCGAGGACTTCGGCCTCCGCGGCCATCAGCAGTCTCCTTTCGGCACGCTGTCGGAGCGCGCGGATCACAGGGCCTCCAGGGCGTCTCTGAGCCGGCGCAGCAGGGCGACGTCCGGGTCGTCGGACGTCTGGTCGAGCACGGCGGCCACGGCTGCGGACGGTGCCCGCTCCGGGGCGCGTGCCGTCGCCACGGCTCCGTCGGCCGCCAGCCGGCGCAGGTCGACCAGGGTGTGGAACGCGGGACGGCCCAGGGCGAGCGAGATGTCCGCCGCGGTGCGTACGCCGTTCACCCGGCCGAGCACGGCACGCCGGCGCGGGGTGAGCGAGGACGCGGCGCCCCAGGAGCGGACGAGGGGTGCCGTGTCCGTCGCGGGGTCGGGCCAGATGCGGTGCAGCAGTTCGCGGCGGCGCAGCGTCTCGCGCTCCAGCGCGGCCACCGGGACCGGGCGCAGGGAGCCGAGCCAGTGCGCCGCCCCGTACCGGAAGCGGGCGGGGGCGCTGCTCGGGCCGAGCACGAAGTACGCGGCGTCGTACAGCGCCCCGAGGTGGCACAGCTCCAGCGCGCCCTCGGCTATCCGGCCGCTGTCGACCAGGAACCGTCCCACCCGGCGCCGGGCCCCGGCCTCGGAGACCGCCTGGTGCCAGACGTCGGTGTGCAGGGTGCCGGGGACGGTGAGCAGCACGTCGAGACCCGGGGTCGCCGGGCTCTCGGCGTGCACCACCTGCCCGTCGCAGAGGTAGAGCGTGCCGCACTCGCGCATGAGGACACCGGTCGCCCGTTCCTCGGCGAGCCGGCTGAGCATGGGCGACAGGGCGCCGGCCGGACCGGGGTGCCGGTCCCCGCCGCGGGACTCCGGCCCGGCGTCCCGCACGGGGAGCGTCGGTGCGGTGGGTGCGGTGGATGTTCCTGCCGTGGTCATCCCAGCACCAGCCGTCCGGCCATCTCGCCGAGCCTGATCCGGGCGAGCGCGAGGTTGCCCTCCTCGCGGCCCAGCCACAGGTGCAGGAAGACGCTGCTGTCGAACGTCGTCCGCACGAACCGCAGGACGTGATAGCTGTCGCGGTTGCTGATGATCAGGTCCTCGACCGGCGGCTCCGCCTCGGACCAGTCGGAGCCGTCAGCCGGGGCGAACGTGTGGTGTTCCGCGGCGAGCCGGGCCAGCTCGGCCGCCTCCGCCGCGGTCGTCTCGTGGTCGCCACCCGGTGCGTCACCGACGGTGCCCAGCGCCAGACCGCTGGTCCAGTCGACCACCGCGGCGCCTCGCGCACCGGGCAGTCGCATGGCTTCCAACAGGCACTCGTCGATCCCTGGCACCCCGTGTCCCCTCCCCCTCGGGTCGGATGAGTGACGCCGAGGCTACGCAACGTGTGCGCTACGGGTGAGGGTTCCGGCATTTTCCAGTGGAACATGCGCGGAATGACTAAGGTGGGTCAACTGACCTCATTCGGCGGCAAGTTGACCATGGCCGAAAGGGTGCGGGGGAGGGGCTGAGCTGCGCCCCCGCACGGTCGCCGATCGGCGGTCGCCGATCGGAGGTCGGCTAGAGCGCGGTGAGCGCCGAGGTGTGGGCCCCGCCCGACTCCGCGACGATCTCGGCGGGCGTCTGCGGCTCCCGTACGACCGCGAAGCGCACCCCGCCGTCCCCGTCCGGCGCGAAGCCGTAGATCCCCGGACGCGCCAGGGAGTTGTACGCGTAGTGGTGGGCGAAGCAGTAGGCGCCGGTGTCCAGCACCGCGGCGTAGTCGCCCGGTTCGAGCCGTGGCAGCGGGCGCCCCTCGGCGAGCAGGTCGCCCGCGAAACAGGCGGGACCCGCGATGTTCTGCACCACGTCGGGCCCGGCCTTGGGCCGCCCCTCCGCGTCATGAGCGGCGATCCGCAGCGGCCAGGAGGCGGGCGCGTAGACCGTGCGCGCCGCGATCTGCACCCCGGCGTGGGTGACCGCGATGGACCTGCCCCCGGCGCTCTTCGTGTACTCGACCCGCGCGAGCACCGTGCCGTGTTTGGCGAGCAGCGACCGCCCGAACTCGGTGACCAGTCCGTAGCGCCCGTCGAACAGACCGGGGACGGCCTCGGCGAGCAGCCGCGCGTACTGCGCGTACGTCGGCGTCGTGACGTCCGAGCCGAAGTTCACCGGCAGTCCGCCGCCGATGTCGAGGGTGTCGATCTGCCGGCGCCCGGCCCGCCCGTTGATCTCCTCGGCGAGCGCGTACGCCTCGGCCACGCCCCGGGCCATCAGCGAGAGCGGGACACCCTGCGATCCGGAGTGCGCGTGCAGCCGCGTCAGCCAGGGCCGGTCCAGGTACGCCCGGACGATCCAGGCGCGGGCCCCTTCGTCCCGCAGCGCGACGCCGAACTTGGAGGTCGCCGTCGCGGTCGACAGCGCCTCGATGGAACCCCCGCCGACCTGGGGGTTCACCCGGAGCCCTACGGGTGAGCGGGTGACGGTGGAGTGCACCAGGCCGTCGATGCGCGCCAGCTCCTGCGGGTTGTCGGCGTTGACGGCGATGCCGAGGGCCAGCGCCTCCCGCAGCTCGGCCGCCGTCTTGGCGGGGGAGTCCAGGACGGTGCGGGCCGGCGGCACCCCGGCGGCGCGGGCGAGCGCGAGCTCTCCCGGGCTCGCCACCTCGGCGCCGATGCCCGCCTCGTGCAGCAGCCGCAGCACCGGCACGAGCGGGGTCGCCTTCACCGCGAAGGCGTGCAGCACCGGGGTGCCGGGAGCGGTCACCGCCTCGAAGGCGGCCCGCAGCGCTCGCGCGGAGGCCCGGATCCCGGCGACGTCGAGGAGTGCCGCGAGCGGGGCGGCGGGCCCGAGGAGTCCCTGCTCCACGGCGGCCCGCACGCCTGCGTGGCGCCGCGCGACCCGGTCCGCGTCCGGGCCGTCCGGCGCACCGGCCTGGGGGAGTGCGGCCCCGCCCGTCCTGTCGCCCGCCGGATCTCCCGCGGTGTCCCTGTGCGCGCCCATGCTTCCCAGCCAAACACCGACGGCGCGCCCGCGCTGACGTACGAGCGTATTGACTAGCTCTATTCATGAGTCCAGGATGTGAATAACGAGTGCAACAATCCGCATGCCGCAGCCGCGTGCAGCAGCCCCCAGGAGGCAGACCATGTCAGGACCCCGCCCCGTACGAGCGCCGCGCGGCACGGAACTGAGCGCCCTGGGATGGCAGCAGGAAGCCGCGCTGCGGATGCTGCAGAACAACCTCGACCCCGAGGTCGCCGAGCACCCCGACAAGCTCGTCGTCTACGGCGGCACCGGCAAGGCCGCCCGCGACTGGCGCTCCTTCGACGCCATGGTGCGCACGCTGCGGACCCTGAAGCAGGACGAGACGATGCTCGTCCAGTCCGGCCGCCCCGTCGGCGTCATGCAGACCCACGAGTGGGCCCCGCGCGTCCTGATCGCCAACTCCAACCTGGTCGGCGACTGGGCGAACTGGGAGGAGTTCCGCCGCCTCGAACAGCTCGGCCTGACCATGTACGGGCAGATGACGGCCGGCTCGTGGATCTACATCGGCACCCAGGGCATCCTCCAGGGCACCTACGAGACCTTCGCCGCCGTCGCCGCGAAGAAGTTCGGCGGCACCCTGGCGGGCACGATCACCCTCACCGCCGGACTCGGCGGCATGGGCGGCGCCCAGCCGCTCGCCGTCACGATGAACGACGGCGTCGCGATCTGCATCGACTGCGACCCCCGCGCCATCGAGCGCCGCATCGAGCACCGCTACCTGGACGTGCGGGCCGACTCCCTGGAGCACGCCCTCCAGCTGGCCACCGAGGCCCGCGACGCCCGCCGCCCCCTGTCCATCGGCCTGCTCGGCAACGCGGCCGACCTGCTGCCCCGCATGCTCGCCGAGGGCGCGCCCGTCGACATCGTCACCGACCAGACCTCGGCCCACGACCCGCTGTCGTACCTCCCGGCCGGCGTCGACTTCGACGACATGGCGGCCTACGCGGCGAAGGACCCGGCCGGCTTCACCACCCGCGCCCGCGAGTCCATGGCCCGGCACGTCGAGGCCATGGTCGGCTTCATGGACGCCGGCGCCGAGGTCTTCGACTACGGCAACTCCATCCGCGGCGAGGCCCGGCTCGCCGGGTACGACCGCGCGTTCGCCTTCCCCGGTTTCGTCCCCGCCTACATCCGCCCCCTGTTCTGCGAGGGCAAGGGCCCCTTCCGCTGGGCCGCCCTGTCCGGCGAGGCGTCCGACATCGCCAAGACCGACAAGGCGATGCTCGAACTCTTCCCGGAGAACGAGTCACTGCACCGCTGGATCAAGCTGGCCGGCGAACGCGTCCACTTCCAGGGCCTGCCCGCCCGCATCTGCTGGCTCGGCTACGGCGAGCGTGACCGGGCCGGCGAGCGCTTCAACGACATGGTGGCCTCCGGCGAACTGGCCGCCCCGCTCGCCATCGGCCGCGACCACCTCGACTGCGGTTCCGTCGCCTCCCCGTACCGCGAGACCGAGGCCATGCTCGACGGCTCCGACGCGATCGCCGACTGGCCGCTGCTGAACGCCATGGTGAACGTGGCGTCCGGCGCCTCCTGGGTCTCCATCCACCACGGCGGCGGTGTCGGTATGGGCCGCTCCATCCACGCCGGACAGGTCTCCGTCGCCGACGGCACCAAGCTCGCCGGCGAGAAGATCCGCCGCGTCCTCACCAACGACCCCGGTATGGGCGTCGTCCGGCACGTGGACGCCGGGTACGACATCGCGGAGACCGTGGCCGACGAGCGCGGTGTGCGGGTCCCGATGCGTGAGGGTGACCTGGCGTGACCTTCCACAGCATGTGGGCGGAGCTGCTGCCGGTCGGCCGCAGCTCGGCCTCCGGCGGCTACCGCCGCTTCGCCTGGGCCGGGGCCGACGCCGACTGCCGGGCCTGGTTCCGCGCCCAGGCCGAGGCGCGCGGGCTCACCTACGAGCTGGACCGCAACGGCAACCAGTGGGCGTGGCTCGGCGACCCCGCCGCGGGCGACGCCGTCGTCACCGGCTCGCACCTGGACTCGGTGCCCGACGGCGGCGCCTTCGACGGGCCCCTCGGAGTCGTCTCCTCCTTCGCGGCCCTGGACGAACTCCGCAGCCGGGGAACGGAACTCGCCAAGCCGCTCGCCGTCGTCAACTTCGGTGACGAGGAGGGCGCCCGCTTCGGACTCGCCTGCGTCGGATCCCGGCTCACGGCCGGCGAGCTCACCGTCGAGCAGGCGCACCGGCTCACCGACGCGGACGGCATCACCCTGCCGCGGGCCATGGAGCGGGCCGGGTACGACCCGGACGCCATCGGCCCGGACCCGGAGCGGCTCGCCCGCATCGGTGCCTTCGTCGAACTGCACGTCGAGCAGGGACGCGCCCTCGACCTGAGCGGCGACCGGGTGGGCATCGCCAGCGCCATCTGGCCGCACGGCCGCTGGCGCTTCGACTTCCGGGGCGAGGCCAACCACGCGGGCACCACCCGCCTGGCCGACCGCCGGGACCCGATGCTGCCGTACGCGCAGACCGTGCTCGCGGCCCGCCGCGAGGCCGAACTCGCGGGCGCCGTCGCCACGTTCGGCAAGATCGCCGTCGAACCGAACGGCGTGAACGCCATCCCGTCCCTCGTCCGCGGCTGGCTCGACTCCCGCGCCGCCGACCAGTCGGTCCTCGACACCGTCGTCACCGGCGTCGAGAAGGCCGCCCGTGAGTACGCGGAGGCGCACGGCATCGCACTCGACGTCGTCCGCGAGTCCTTCACGCCCGTCGTCGAGTTCGAGCACGCCCTGCGGGACGAACTCGCCCGCATCCTGGGCAAGGACGGGGACGCGGGCATCCGGGTCCCCGTGCTGGGGACCGGCGCGGGACACGACGCCGGAATCCTCTCCGGGAGGATCCCGACCGCCATGCTGTTCGTGCGCAACCCCACCGGTGTCTCGCACTCCCCGGCCGAGCACGCCGCCGAGGACGACTGCGAGGCCGGGGTGACCGCACTCGCCGACGTACTCGAAGGGCTGGCCCGCAGGTGACGCAGACGTACTGGCTGGAGCACGCCTGGCTCGACACCCACGTCGAGCCGGGCGTCGCCGTCGAGGTCGCCGACGGACGGATCACCGCCGTCCGCACGGACACCGCCGCCCCGCCGCCCGGCGCCGAGATCCTCCGCGGTCTCACCCTGCCCGGCCTCGCGAACGCCCACTCGCACGCCTTCCACCGGGCACTGCGCGGCACCGTCCAGGTCGGCTCCGGCACCTTCTGGACCTGGCGCGAGGTCATGTACTCCGTCGCCGACCGGCTGACCCCCGACACCTACCACGCCCTCGCCCGCGCCGTGTACGCCGAGATGGCGCTCGCCGGGATCACGGCCGTCGGCGAGTTCCACTACGTCCACCACGCCCCCGGCGGCACCCCCTACGCCGACCCCAACGCCATGGGCGAGGCGCTCGTCGCCGCCGCGGGCGACGCCGGCATCCGCATCACCCTCCTCGACACCGCGTACCTCTCGGCCGGCTTCGGGCAGCCCCCCAACCGCCACCAGCTGCGCTTCTCCGACGGCACGGCCGAGGACTGGGCGGAACGCTGTGCAGTTCTCAAGGACCGGGATCACGCACGGATCGGAGCGGCGATCCACTCCGTACGGGCGGTGCCCGCCGGACAGTTGGCGACCGTGGCGCGCTGGGCGGGGGAGCGGCGGGCCCCGCTCCACGTGCACCTGTCCGAGCAGACGGCGGAGAACGACGCCTGCCGGGAGGCCCACGGCTGCACGCCCACCCGGCTGCTCGCCGACCACGGAGTCCTCGGCCCCCGCACGACCGGCGTCCACAGCACGCACCTCACGGACGAGGACATCACCCTGCTCGGCGGCTCGGGAACCGGCACCTGCATGTGCCCGACGACCGAGCGGGACCTCGCCGACGGCATCGGCCCCGCCGTCGCCCTCCAGCAGGCCGGCTCGCCCCTGTCGCTCGGCTCCGACAGCCACGCCGTGATCGACCTGCTCGAAGAGGCCCGCGCCCTGGAGCTGAACGAACGGCTGCGCACCCGCACCCGCGGCCACTGGACGGCCGCCGCGCTGCTGCGGGCCGCCTCCGCGGACGGTCACGCGGCCCTCGGCTGGGACGAGGCGGGCACCCTGGAGGCCGGCGCGCTCGCCGACTTCACGACGATCGCGCTCGACTCGGTCAGAACCGCGGGACCGCTGCCGCGGCTCGGCGCCGAGACCGCCGTATTCGCGGGGACGGCGGCCGACGTACGCCACACGGTCGTGGCCGGCCGGCAGGTCGTGCGGGACGGGGCGCACACCCTCGTACCCGACGTGCCCGCGGCGCTCGCCTCGGCCGTCGACGCCCTGCGCGCCTGACCCCAGCCACTTCCGCCGGCCGCCCGGCCACCGCAGCCGACACCGCGGCCACCGCCGCCGACACGGCCGACAAGGCCCACGAGGACACCATGAGCAGCACGACCGTCATCACCGACATCGCCCGTCTGGTCACCAACGATCCCTCCCTCGGCGACGGATCCCCACTCGGTCTGATCCAGGACGCGGCCGTCGTCATCGAAGGCGACCGCATCGCGTGGATCGGTGAGTCAAGAGAAGCACCCGCCACTGACAACCGGGTCGGGGCCGGGGGCGGGGCGGTGATCCCGGGCTTCGTGGACTCCCACTCGCACCTCGTCTTCGCGGGCGACCGCACCGAGGAGTTCAACGCCCGCATGTCCGGCAGGCCGTACAGTGCGGGCGGCATCCGCACGACGGTCGCGGCGACCCGGGCCGCGAGCGACGAGGACCTGGAGCGCAACCTCACCCGGCACCTGCACGAGGCGCTCCGCCAGGGCACCACCACCTTCGAGACCAAGTCCGGCTACGGCCTCACCGTCGAGGACGAGTCCCGCTCCCTGCGCCTCGCCGCCCGCCACACCGACGAGGTCACCTATCTCGGCGCGCACGTCGTCCCGCCGGACCACGCCGACGACCCCGCCGGGTACGTGGCCCTCGTCACCGGAGAGATGCTCGACGCCTGCGCGCCGCACGCCCGCTGGATCGACGTCTTCTGCGAGAAGGGTGCATTCGACGGCGACCAGGCCCGCGCGATCCTCACCGCGGGCCGGGCGAAGGGCCTGCACCCCCGCATCCACGCCAATCAGCTGACGTACGGCCCCGGAGTCCAGCTCGCCGTGGAGCTCGACGCGGCGTCCGCGGACCACTGCACGCACCTCACGGACGACGACGTCGACGCCCTGGCCAACAGCGCCACCGTGGCCACCCTGCTGCCCGGCGCCGAGTTCTCCACCCGCGCGCAGTGGCCGGACGCCCGCCGCCTGCTGGACGCGGGAGCGACGGTCGCCCTGTCCACGGACTGCAATCCGGGCTCGTCCTTCACGTCCTCGGTCCCGTTCTGCATCGCCCTGGCCGTACGGGACATGGGAATGACCCCGGACGAGGCCCTCTGGGCGGCCACGGCGGGCGGCGCCAGGGCCCTGCGACGGGACGACGTCGGACGCCTCGCCCCGGGCGCGTACGCCGACCTGGCGGTGCTCGACGCGCCGAGCCATGTCCACCTCGCCTACCGGCCGGGGGTCCCGCTGGTGTCGCAGGTGTGGCGGCGCGGAGTCCGCGCGGTCTGACCCGGGGTCCGCCCCGGGGGCGTGATGCTCGTCACGGCAGACAGCAGACAGCAGACGGCAGACGACGCTCGGGAGACGGCACACGGCCGCGCCCGGCTCCCGTCGGCAGGGAGCCGGGCGCGGCCGACGACGCCGGGCACTCACTCCTCGACCGTCAGGCCCTTCCGCAGCCGGACCAGGGTCCGCGACAGCAGCCGGGAGACGTGCATCTGGGAGATGCCGAGTTCCTCGCCGATCTCCGACTGGGTCAGGCCGGCGACGAAGCGCAGGGACAGGATCTTGCGGTCCCGGGAGGACAGTTCGGCGATCAGCGGCTTCAGGGACTCCACGTACTCGATGCCCTCGAGCCCGTGGTCCTCGTAGCCGAGGCGGTCCGCGAGCGCACCCTCGGAGTCGTCCTCCTCGGGCTGCGCGTCCAGCGAGCTGGCGGTGTAGGCGTTCGAGGCGGCCATGCCCTCGACGACCTCGTCCTTGGTGATGCCGAGGCGCTCGGCCAGCTCGCCCACCGTCGGGGCACGGTCGAGCTGCTGGGCGAGTTCGTCGCCCGCCTTGGCCAGGTCGAGACGGAGTTCCTGGAGCCGGCGCGGAACGCGCACGGACCAGCTGGTGTCACGGAAGAACCGCTTGATCTCCCCGACGATGGTTGGCATCGCGAAAGTCGGGAACTCAACGCCGCGACTCAGTTCGAAGCGGTCGATCGCCTTGATCAGGCCGATGGTGCCGACCTGGATGATGTCCTCCATCGGCTCACTGCGGGAGCGGAACCGGGAGGCGGCGAACTTGACCAGGGCGAGATTGAGTTCGACCAGGGTGTTGCGCACGTACGAGTACTCGTACGTGCCTTCCTCGAGGGACTCCAGCCGCTCGAAGAGGGTCTTGGACAGGGCCCGTGCGTCAACCGGCCCCACCTCTGCGTACGGAGGGATCTCCGGAAGGCCGGCGAGCCCGTCGGCCTCCGGCGGGGAGGCGGCGGAAGGCGCGCCCTCGGGACTGTCCGGAGGGAGTGTCGACGTCGCCCTCTGGGTATGCGAGGCGTCGAGCCGGGGTGACATGATGTCCTCCATCGTTCTCGGCATATGGCCGCCGATGCCTGTACGTGCACTGCGGTGTGCGGCGCCTCCAAAGCCGGCCGTGTCGATTGGGTGTCCCTCATAGCCCTACCCGGTTTCGGGACACCACCGCAAGTGCCTTTCCTTGTGAAATGTCCATTTTGGCGGGGTTGTTCGGGTGCCAAGGTGCGCAGGGAGGGCGTAGGGTTCGTGAGCATCGGTCAACAGCAACGACGGTCGGGAGAGAGACGGCATGGACCGCGGGACGGTCGGCAGCGCACAGTCGGGCCGGCTTCTTGTCGAAGTGCGAGAAGAGGGCACGAGCGCTGTCGTGACCCCGGCTGGTGAGTTGGATCACCACACCGCCGATCTGTTGCGCGAGCCACTCGAGGAGTGCCTCGCCAAGGGCTTCGCCCGGCTGGTGGTGGACTGCTCGCGCCTGGAGTTCTGCGACTCCACCGGGCTCAACGTGCTGCTCGGCGCTCGGCTGAAGGCCGAGGAGGCGGGCGGCGGGGTCCATCTGGCGGGCATGCTGCCGGTGGTGGCCAGGGTGTTCGAGATCACCGGGGCGGAGGCCGTCTTCACCGTCCACGAGACGCTGGACGCGGCACTGGCCGAGTAGGCAGGCCGCGCCGTCGCCCACCACATGCCTCAGGGAGCCCCGTGTGACCGACGCGTTGTCCGGGTCACACGTTCCTTGTCGAAATAAGTGGGTGTTCCAACGGTTCGCTCGGGCAGGAGACATCCTGAACGAGTCGGCACCGCACAGCTCGGCAGCTCAACCGGCGCCTGCGCCGCAGATCCAAATGTACTGAGTCTTGAATCATGAACTGGTGAATCGGTGAGGTGAAGCGCTGATGAGCACCACCCGGCCTTACCCGCCGGGCGACCGCGGCCCGGAGTCGGGCACAGGCGGCGCTTCCGGGGCGTCCGAACCGGGCGCGGCCGTGCCCTCCGCCGGCGGTGGGGCCCGCAGGCTCGATTTCGAGGGCGAGAGCGGCGTCGTGCCGCTCGCCCGCGATTTCGCACGTCAGGCGCTGTACGCCTGGGGCTGGCTGCCGGCCGACGGTGCCGAGCAGCGGGCCGCCGCCGAGGACGTCCTGCTGGTCGTCTCCGAGCTGGTGACCAACGCCTGCCTGCACGCCGAGGGGCCGGACCAGCTCCTGATCGCCTGTGACAACAAGGTGCTGCGCATCGAGGTCTCCGACCGCGGCGCGGGCCAGCCCGCCCCGCGTACGCCGCACCGCGCGGGGCGTCCCGGCGGGCACGGCATGTTCATCGTGCAGCGGCTGTGTCTGGACTGGGGCGTCGTCCGGCACCCCGGTGTCGAGGGCAAGACCGTGTGGGCGGAGCTGGGCGCACCGGCGTAGGCCTCCGCCCGTCGCGATGCCGCCCGCGTCAGCGGGTTCGTCGACCGGGCCCGCTGGGGCAGCCCGCGTGAGCGCGCCAGTCGATCGGCCCGACCACCCGCGTGAGCCGGCCCATCAGTCGGCCCGTGGGACAGCCCGCGTGAGCAGGCCCATCGGCCGCCCCCCGTAAGCGGTGCCATCGACCACCCGCGGGCCCCCCGCGGGTACAGCCCCCGGCCAGGCGCGGACCCCGCGGGTACGGACCCCGGCCGGCCGCGGGTACGGACCCCGCCCCGCCCTCGCGAGCGCGCCCGTCGCGCGACCCGTGCGCGTCCGTCGGTCCCACCTCGGGTTACCCGCGGTTCGCGGTTCCCCTCCCGTACCGTTCCCCGCGCCTCGGATCTCCTCGGATCCGGGGCGCACTGTGTCTTCCCTCCGCAAGGTCCCGGGCGTACTTTGAGCGCCCAATCTGATGTGCCGTCAGAAAATTCGGCGACGAGGGGACTCGAGGTGTCCTACCGGACGTACCAGAAACGGACCGCCGCGCTCGCGTTCACCGCGGCCCTGGCCGGCTCGGCGGTGCTGATGGCCGCCCCCGCCGCCCAGGCCGACGTGGTGGACGTCAACTACCAGTGCAAGACGCCGATCGGCGACAAGAGCGCCGTCTCGCCCATCGACATCAAGAGCGTCAGGAGCGGCAGCGGCTACAAGCTGACGATGTCCTTCCGGAAGGGCGTCTCCTCCAGCCCCGTGGAGCTGGGCAAGGGCGCCATGAACCCCAGCGCCGTCATCAAGCTGGGCGGCGCCGACAGCGGCACGGTGGCGGTGAAGGGCCCCGCCAACCCGGCCGCCATCCCCGCCAACACCCCCATCCGGATCACCGATCTGTCGGGCACGTACACCCCGCGGAAGACCGGCAAGGTCACCTTCACCGCGGGCGTGCTCACCATCGAGGCACTCGGTACGACCACGACGTGCACCCCGGGGAACAACCCCAAGCCCTCGCTGACCCTCGACGTCACGGCGGCGGGCGGCGGCGGGTCACCCACCGGCCAGAAGCAGACCGGCTCCGGTACCGGCTCCGACTCCGGGGCCGAACTCCCGCAGACCGGCCCCGAGGACTCCGCCGTCGCCCTCGGCACGCTCGGCGGCACCGTCCTGCTCGCGGGCGCGGCCGGCACGCTGTGGCTGACCCGCAGGCACCGGACGGCGGCGCGCCGCTGAGGCCGGCGCCGGTGTCCTCGGTGCCGCCTTCGCCGTACGACGGCACCGGCGGCGCGGGCGGGAGGGCGAGGCGTCCGCAGCGGGGCGCACACAGGCCGAGTCGACGGGAGCGGTGAGGTGAAAGTGCGGATGTGGGCGCTGCTGGCCGCCCTCGTGCTCGTCCTGATGCCCCTGTCCGGCCCGGTCGCGGTCGCGGTCGCGGACCAGTCCGGCCCGGTCGTGGTCGCGGACCAGTCCGGCCCGGTCGCGGCGGACCGGCCGGTGGTCCGGTTGTCCAAGTCCCAGGCGGGGACGGGCGGTTCGATCACCGTCACCGGCAGCGGCTGGGGTGCGAAGCGGCTGCTGACGATCCTGATCTGCGGCCGCTCGGTGCCGTCCCGCGGCGTCGTCGGCGGCACCGACTCCTGTGCCAACGCCGACGGACGGGCCGTCACCACCGATGCCCGGGGCCGCTTCACACGGAAGCTGCCCGTCGCCGAACCGCCCAGGCCCTGTCCGTGCGTGGTGCACGTCGCGACGGTCGCCGGCAAGAAGGCCGCAGCGGACGCCCTGTTCATGGTCGCGGGGCACTCGGTCGAGCCGCTGCCGAGGGAGGAGACCGGCGGGCGCCTCTCCGTGCTGACGGACACCCGGCTCGACGGTTCCGGCACCCTGCTGACCTGGTTCGGCTCGCCGCCCGCGCGCAGGTTCGTGTTCACGGTCGGCAACACCGGCACGTCCGCGGTGAAGGACCCCGTCTTCCAGGTCGGCACCGCCCACGGCGTGTTCGCGCCGCGGTGGGAGGAGCAGCAGTGGCGCGGCACGATAGCGCCGGGCCGAAAGGCGCGCATCTCCCTGCCGGTGGAGCTCGCGGCCGGGGCGCACGGCGACTACACGGTCTCCCTGAAGTACGGGGGGAAGGTGCTGGCCGAGCAGCCCTGGGGCGTCGGCCGTCCCTGGGGCGTGACGCTGTTCTGGGTTTTGGTGTGCGTCGTCGTGCCGGGTGCCGTGTTCCGGGCGGGCATGGCCGTGGTGGACCGGGTGCGGCCGCGCGGACCCTTCGGACAGGCCGGCCGGCACAGTGGGCTGCGGCTGCCCCGGCCGGCCCCGCGCGCCCCGAGGTCGGCCCATGCCCGGCCACGGTCCCCGAAGGCGCCGCCGAAGCACACGAGCACCGCGGTCCTGCCGTGGTTCACACCGGACAGCGATCCGGGGACCTCCGCGGCCGGCCGGCTCTCCGCACCGCACAAGAACGGTCCGACGACTCCGACGAGGAGAGGGAACACGTGAGCCAGAGACGGAGAGCCGGCGTGGCCGGGGCCGCGCTGATGCTGGGCGGCGCGGGCATGCTGCTGGGCGTGGCCGCGGCCCCGGCCCAGGCCGCCGAGGTGGCGTACGCGACCGAGTGCATCCCGCCCGCGATCTCGGGACTGCCCCCGGTCCAGGGCACCACGAGGGCGGAGATCACAGCACCGGCCGAGGCGAAGGTCGGCGACGAGGTGACGATCACCTGGAAGTTCGTCCAGGCCGCGTCGAAGAACCCGGACGTCCTCGACCTGGACAAGGACACGGTCAAGCCGACCGGCACGCTCAGGGCGGCGGGGGCGCAGACGGCGGCCGTCGCGATGGAGGGGCCGCGCAGCAACCCGCCGATCCCGAAGAACAGTGACATGAAGCTGCCGGACATGACCGGCAGACTGAAGCTGACGGCCGCGGGCGAGGTGACGCTGACGCCGGACGCGTACGCCATCAACGTCAGCAAGCCGCTGTCCACCGACACGAAGTGCTCGCCGAAGGAGACGGTGAAGTCCGCGGCCACCATCAAGGTGACGGCGGGCGGCGCGAGTTCGGGCGGTACGACGGACGGCGGGCCCACGGCGACACCGCCCACGCCGACACCTCCCACGACGCCGTCGGCCACTGCGAGCGACCCCGGCGGGACCGGCGGCAGCGGCACGGGCGGTTCCTCGGGAGGCGGCGGGCAGAGCGACTTCCCCGGCAAGGAGGTGTCCGTCTCCTACGCCTGCAAGACGCCCATCGGTGACAAGGCCGCCACGTCACCCGTGCAGATCGACGCGAAGAGGAACGGCGGGAACTTCGACCTCACCGTCCGGTTCGGGAAGTCCGTGATGGACAGCCCGGCCGACATCCCCGCGGACTCGGTGACGCCGTCGATGGAGGTCGTCCTGGGCGGCGCGGACAAGGGCACCGTCCACGTCGAGGGCCCGGCCAACTCCGCGCCGATCAAGTCGGGCGCCCCGATCGAGATCCCCGACCTCACCGGTACGTACAAGCCGGGCGCGAGCGGGAAGTCGACCCTCTCGCCCGGCGTGCTGACCGTGCGGGCCCTCGGCACCACGACGACGTGCACGCCGGCCACGACGGCCGTCTCGCTGACCCTCGACACCACGGAGCAGGCGAGCGGCGCCTCGGGCGGCGGCTCCTCCGGGTCTGGCAGCACGGCGTCCGGCGGTTCGGCGGCGGGCGGCGCGGCGTCCGGCGGCCTCGCGGAGACGGGCGCCGGGAGCCACAGCGCCCTGAAGGCCCTTGGACTGGTCGCGGGGACGGTGATCCTGCTCGGCGGGGCGGTCCTCACCTTCATGCCCCACCGGCGGACGCGCTGACCCGCCCCGGCACCTGCCAGGAAGGACCCGCACACGGCGAAGGGCCGCCGCACCTCAACGGTGCGGCGGCCCTTCGCCGTTCACGTCACAGCACGGAGCGGGAGCCCGTCAGCGGACGTCGCCCATCAGCTGCTTGACCTTCTTGCGGTACATCCACACCGCGAATCCGGCGACCACGGCGAGCGTGGCCTCCAGGGTGACGATGCCCGTCTTGTTCAGGTCGACCCCGGCGATGGAGAGCAGGCTGGTCGTGGCGTCTCCCGCGGTGACGGCCAGGAACCAGACACCCATCATCTGCGAGGCGTACTTCGCGGGCGCCATCTTCGTCGTCAGGGAGAGGCCGACGGGGGAGACGGTCAGCTCACCGACGGTCTGCACGAAGTAGATCGCGACCAGCCACATCGCGGCCGCCTTGTGACCGCCCTCGGCGATCGTCAGCGGGGCCAGGAAGAGGAAGAAGGACGCGCCGACCAGGATCAGGCCCGAGGCGAACTTCACCGCGGTGCTCGGCTCCTTGCCGCGCCGGTTCAGCGCCAGCCACAGCCAGGCGAACACCGGCGCCAGAGCCATGATCATGACGGGGTTGACCGACTGGTACCAGGAGACCGGGAAGTCCCAGCCGAAGACGCTGTTCTCCGCAGACTTGTCCGCGAACAGCGACAGGGTCGAACCGCCCTGGTCGTAGATCATCCAGAAGACGGCCGCGGCGACGAAGAACCAGATGTACGCGGACATCTTCGACTGCTCGGCGCGGTCGAGTTCCTTGTCGCGCTTGATGCGGGCGATGACCATGACCGGGATCAGCAGACCCGCGAGCGTGATCGGGACCAGCAGCCAGTTCAGCGTGTAGTGGCCGGTGAAGCCGACGACGGCGTAGAAGACCACGGCGACGCCCGCCCACAGCGCGGACTTGCGCAGCGTGGCCGCCTTCTCCTCGGCGGACAGCCGCGTCGGGACGACGTCGGAACGCTTGCTGAGGTGACGGCCGCCGAGCAGGAACTGCACCAGTCCCAGCGCCATGCCGAGCGCGGCGAGCGCGAAGCCCAGGTGCCAGTTGACGTTCTCACCGACGGTGCCGATGATCAGCGGCGCGGCGAAGGCACCGAGGTTGATGCCCACGTAGAAGAGGGTGAAGCCACCGTCGCGGCGCGGGTCGTCCGGGCCGTCGTAGAGGTGGCCGACCATCGTGGAGATGTTGGCCTTCAGCAGACCGGAGCCGATCGCGACCAGCCCGAGCCCGGCGTAGAAGGTGCCGGAGGTCGGCAGGGCCAGGGTGAGGTGGCCGAGCATGATGATCGCGCCGGCCAGGGCGACGGTCTTGCGGGGGCCGAGCACGCGGTCGGCGAACCAGCCGCCCGGCAGGGCGAGCAGGTACACGAGGGACAGGTAGACCGAGTAGATCGCGGTCGCGGTCGCCGCGCTGAGGTGCAGGCCGCCCGGAGCGACGAGGTACAGCGGGAGCAGTGCCCTCATGCCGTAGTAGGAGAAACGCTCCCACATCTCGGTCATGAAGAGGGTGGCCAGTCCGCGGGGGTGGCCGAAGAAGGACTTCTCGGAACCGGGGGTGCCCGGAGTGACCGAGTCCTTCGTCAGGCTGGACGCCATGGTCGTTCCTTGCTGGTCGGGGCGTGCCGCACGGGGGGTCCCCCGGCCCGGCGGAGCCGGGGACCAGGGGGCGGGTGCGCGCCCGGTGGGGGGGCGGCCGGCACCGGCGGGACTCGACCGTCCGCCCCTACGCCCAGGGGAGTCCGCTCCGGGTCACGAAGCGGTGGACGACGACCACCGGGATCCACGCCCCTACGCGCGTCGGTGCGCTCGGGGCCCGGCCACAGGTCATTCCTTTCAAGGCTGGCGAACACCAGCCCGCACACAAAAGAGACCTTCAGCATCCATCTCGCGCCAAAGGTCCCCGTGTGGTGCTACAGGCGTCTGGTCACCATACGACATGTGAATGCGGCATATGGAAGGACTTGAGACATGGATCACAGGTGAGAATGCAACCGCCGACGTTTATTCGAAGGTCTACGCAACGATCGCATCCCGCAGCCACAGGTGACGTACGTCACGGCGCTGCGTGGACCCGCCTCGGGACGCCTGCCGCGACACGGCCGGACGGCGGCCGGAAGCACGGCTGCCGATCACGCCCCGGCTCTCCTCCGGGGCGGACTACCATCAGGCCATGACCCGTGTACTGCTCGCCGAGGACGACGCGTCCATCTCGGAGCCGCTGGCCCGCGCCCTGCGCCGGGAGGGTTACGAGGTGGAGGTGCGCGAGGACGGCCCCACCGCGCTCGACGCCGGCATCCAGGGCGGCATCGACCTGGTCGTGCTGGACCTCGGACTGCCCGGCATGGACGGCCTGGAGGTGGCCAGGCGGCTGCGTGCCGAAGGCCACGCCATCCCGATCCTCATCCTGACCGCGCGTGCCGACGAGGTGGACACCGTCGTCGGCCTGGACGCGGGCGCCGACGACTACGTCACCAAGCCGTTCCGGCTGGCCGAACTGCTCGCCCGGGTCCGGGCCCTGCTGCGGCGGGGGGGGGGGGGGGGGGGGGGGGGGGGAGGGAAGACGAGGGGGGGGGGGGGGGGGGAAAGGAACGAGGAAGAAAAAAAGAGAAGAAAAAAGGGCCCGGCCCACCCCCCCCCCCCTCTCTCAT
>NZ_JBWKDS010000040.1:25504-41351 GCF_056435845.1 Streptomyces sp. NPDC043867
AGTCTGTTCCGGCTGGCCGAATTGCTCGCCCGGTTCCGGGCCCTTCTGCGGCGCGGCTCCGCGGACCCGCAGCAGCCGCCCGCCACCCACGGCGTGCGGATCGACGTCGAGTCGCACCGCGCCTGGATGGGCGACGAGGAACTGCAGCTCACCGCCAAGGAGTTCGACCTGCTGCGGGTCCTCGTCCGGGACGCGGGCCGGGTCGTCACCCGTGACCAGCTGATGCGCGAGGTCTGGGACACCACCTGGTGGTCCTCCACCAAGACCCTCGACATGCACATCTCCTGGCTGCGCAAGAAGCTGGGGGACGACGCGGCGAATCCCCGCTACATCGCGACGGTCCGGGGCGTGGGCTTCCGCTTCGAGAAGAGCTGACACCTCCCCTCGTCCCGGCGACGGGACCCAGCCCGTCCGGGCGACGGACCCAGCCCGTCCGGGCAGCGGACCAAGCCCCCTCCGTGCGGCGGACCAAGCCCCCTCCGTGCGGCGGACCCAGCCCCTCCGGACTGAGGAACCCAGCCCCCGCTCCTTCCAGGTGACAGGTCATGCGCCGACGACTCATCCAGTCCACGCTCGCCGTCGTGCTCGTGGTGATCGCCGTCTTCGGCGTGTCCCTCGTCCTCGTCGAGACCCGGACGATCAGCAACAGCGCCCAGGAACGCGTCGACTCCGAGGCCCTGCGGCTCGCCAGCATCGTGGACAGCCGGATCCTCGGGGACGAGCGGATCAGCGGCACCATCCTCAGGGACCAGGTCGCCGAGGGCCGCTACGCCGTGATCCGCGTCCCCGGGCGGTCGCCGATCGAGATCGGCACCGCGCCCACCGGCGACGTCATCCGCTCCAGGGCGACCGGCGAGCAGGGCGAGACGGTCACGGTCGAGGAACCGCGCTCCTCGGTGACCCGCGAGGTCGGCCGGACGCTCCTGATCATCGCGGCGGTCGCGCTGCTCGCCGTGATCGCCGCCGTCCTGCTCGCCGTACGGCAGGCCAACCGGCTCGCCTCCCCGCTCACCGACCTCGCGGAGACCGCGGAACGGCTCGGTTCCGGCGACCCCCGCCCCCGCCACAAGCGCTACGGCGTCCCGGAGCTGGACCGGGTCGCCGACGTGCTGGACTCCTCCGCCGAGCGGATCGCCCGCATGCTCACCGCCGAGCGCAGACTGGCCGCCGACGCCTCCCACCAGCTCCGCACCCCCCTGACGGCACTGTCCATGCGGCTGGAGGAGATCACCCTCACCGACGACCCGGACACCGTGAAGGAAGAGGCGACGATCGCGCTGACCCAGGTCGAGCGGCTCACGGACGTCGTGGAACGGCTGCTCACCAACTCCCGCGACCCGCGCACCGGCTCCGCGGTCTCCTTCGACCTCGACGAGGTCATCCTCCAGCAGCTCGCCGAGTGGCGGCCCGCCTACCGCAGCGCGGGCCGCGCCATCGTCAGCTCCGGGAAACGGCACCTGCGGGCGGTGGGCACCCCGGGCGCGGTCGCGCAGGTCCTCGCCGCCCTCATCGAGAACTCCCTCATGCACGGCGGCGGCACCGTCGCCCTGCGGACCCGCGTCACCGGCAACCAGGCCGTCGTCGAGATCACGGACGAGGGGCCGGGTGTCCCCGCGGACCTCGGCGCCCGCATCTTCGAGCGCACGATCAGCGGCCGCAACTCCACGGGCATCGGCCTGGCGGTCGCCCGCGACCTGGCGGAGGCCGACGGCGGCCGGCTGGAGATGCTCCAGGCCAACCCCCCGGTCTTCGGCCTCTTCCTGTCGCGTACGCCGCTGAGGCGTCCCGCGGACGGCGAGGAGGAGCCCACCGTCCGGTGACGGACGGCGGCCCGCGGCACAGGCCTGATTTAAGGCACGCGCTGGGTGGGCCGCCCGGCCTGTTCCGGCCGGGGGCCGAGGAACGGCTCCGCGTCCGCCACGGTCCCGCTGTCCGGCAGTGAGCGGAACACCATCGTGCGGTACGACCAGAAGCGGAACATCGTCGCGATGCCGATGCCGAGGACCTTGAAGACGTTGCGCTGCACCGGGCTGTCCCAGCCGAAGCCGTAGATCGCCGCGTAGAGCACGCCGTTCTCGATGACCAGGCCCACCATGCTGAAGGCCAGGAAGAGCGACAGCTCCTTCGTGCGGGCGCTCTTGTCGCGGTCGCGGTACGTGAAGTAGCGGAACCCCACGTAGTTGCAGCCGATGGCGACGACCGTGGCGATCACGTTCGCCCGCACGGCCTGCAGGTCCGTGGTGTGCCACAGCAGGTTGGACACGGCGAAGTTGACCACGGTGCCCAGGGCGCCCACGGCCCCGAACTTCGCGACCTCGCGGAGGAGCCGGTCGAACCGCTCGCGCACCGCACTGCGGGGCGCGCGCACGTCCGTGGAACCACTGCCCATCGTGTCGCCATCCCCCGTCGGTCGGATGCGTAGGTCGGTTGCGTCAACCAAGCCATGCTAACCAGCGGCCCCCCGCGACGCCCGCGTACGGGCGGACACGCGTGTGAAGACGGGCGCCGGGGCCCGCCGGAGCGGGGCCGGGGGGACGGAATCCGGCCGCCGCCGCGTGGCCGATACTCTTGGAGGGTGACGTTCCCGGTAGTCGGCATGGTCGGCGGGGGGCAGCTCGCTCGTATGACACACGAGGCGGGCATCCCGCTCGGCATCAGGTTCAAGCTCCTCAGTGACACCCCGCAGGATTCAGCGGCGCAGGTGGTCGGTGATGTCGTCGTAGGCGACTATCGCGACCTGGACACGCTGCGTGACTTCGCGCGGGGCTGCGACGTGATCACCTTCGATCACGAACATGTACCCACCGAGCATCTGCGGGCCCTGGAGGCGGACGGCATCCCCGTCCGGCCGGGCCCCGACGCGCTAGTGCACGCCCAGGACAAGGGCGTGATGCGCGCGAAGCTCGACGAGATCGGTGTGCCGTGCCCCCGGCACCGGATCGTGCGCGACGTCGACGACGTCGCCGCGTTCGCGGCCGAGGGCGACGGATTCCCCGTGATCCTCAAGACCGTCCGCGGCGGTTACGACGGCAAGGGGGTCTGGTTCGTCCGCTCCGCGGAGGAGGCCGCCGCCCCCTTCCAGGCCGGCGTGCCGGTCCTCGCCGAGGAGAAGGTCGACTTCGTCCGCGAGCTCGCCGCCAACGTGGTCCGCTCGCCGCACGGACAGGCGGTCGCCTACCCCGTCGTCGAGTCCCAGCAGGTCGACGGCGTCTGCGACACGGTGATCGCGCCCGCGCCCGGCATCCCGGAGTCGCTGGCGCTCGAGGCCGAGGAACTGGCCCTGCGAATCGCCCAGCAGCTCGGCGTGGTCGGACACCTCGCCGTGGAGCTCTTCGAGACCCGCGACGGCCGCATCCTCGTCAACGAACTGGCGATGCGCCCGCACAACTCGGGCCACTGGACACAGGACGGCGCGATCACCTCCCAGTTCGCCAACCACGTCCGCGCGGTCCTCGACCTGCCCCTCGGCGACCCGCGCCCCCGCGCCCCGTGGACCGTCATGGTGAACGTCCTCGGCGGCGACTACCCCGACATGTACTCCGCGTATCTGCACTGCATGGCCCGCGACCCCAAGCTCAAGATCCACATGTACGGCAAGGACGTGAAGCCCGGACGCAAGGTCGGCCACGTCAACACCTACGGCGACGACCTGGACGACGTCCTCGATCGCGCCCGGCACGCAGCCGGATATCTGAGAGGCACGATCACCGAATGAGCACGTCCGCGCAGTCGCCCGTCGTCGGCATCGTCATGGGGTCCGACTCCGACTGGCCCGTCATGGAGGCCGCCGCCCAGGCCCTCGACGAGTTCGAGATCCCCTACGAGGTGGACGTCGTCTCCGCGCACCGGATGCCGCGCGAGATGATCGCGTACGGGGAGCACGCCGCCGAGCGCGGCCTCAAGGCGATCATCGCGGGCGCGGGCGGCGCCGCCCACCTGCCCGGCATGCTCGCCTCGGTCACCCCGCTGCCCGTCATCGGCGTGCCCGTGCCGCTCAAGTACCTCGACGGCATGGACTCGCTGCTGTCCATCGTGCAGATGCCGGCCGGCGTGCCCGTCGCTACCGTCTCCGTGGGCGGCGCGCGCAACGCCGGCCTGCTGGCCGCCCGCATGCTCGCCGCGCACGACGAGGAACTCCTCGTCCGGATGCGGGAGTTCCAGCAGGAGCTGAACGACCAGGCCACCGAGAAGGGCAAGCGGCTGCGCACCAAGGTCGAGGGCGCGGGCAGCGGCTTCGGTTTCGGGAAGTGACGCCGATGTCCGCCCCGGACCTCGCGCGCGAACTGCTCGCCGACTTCCCCGTGGTCGACGGGCACAACGACCTCCCCTGGGCACTGCGCGAACAGGTCCGCTACGACCTCGGCGCCCGTGACCTCGCCGCCGACCAGAGCGCCCACCTGCACACCGACCTCGCGCGGCTGCGCTCGGGCGGCGTCGGCGCGCAGTACTGGTCGGTGTACGTGCGCTCGGACCTGCCGGGCGCGCTGACGGCGACGCTCGAACAGATCGACTGCGTACGGCAGTTGATCGCCCGTCACCCGCGGGACCTGCGCGCCGCGCTGACCGCCGCGGACATGGAGGCGGCACGCGCGGAGGGCCGTATCGCCTCGCTGATGGGCGCCGAGGGCGGGCACTCGATCGACAACTCCCTCGCCGCGCTGCGGGGGTTGTACGCGCTGGGCGTCCGCTACATGACGCTCACGCACAACGACAACATCGCGTGGGCGGACTCGGCGACGGACGAGCCGGCCGTGGGCGGCCTGTCGGCCTTCGGCCGCGAGGTCGTCCGGGAGATGAACCGCGAGGGCATGCTCGTGGACCTCTCGCACGTGGCGGCCACGACGATGCGGGACGCGCTCGACACCAGCGCCGCGCCCGTGATCTTCTCCCACTCCTCCGCGCGGGCGGTGTGCGACCACCCGCGCAACATCCCGGACGACGTCCTGGAGCGGCTGCCCGCCAACGGGGGAGTGGCGATGGTGACGTTCGTGCCCAAGTTCGTCCTCCAGGCGGCCGTCGACTGGACGGCCGCGGCGGACGACAACATGCGCGCGCACGGCTTCCACCACCTCGACACCACCGCCGAGGCGATGAAGGTCCACCGCGCCTTCGAGGAGAAGGCCCCGCGGCCCGTCGCGACCGTCGCCACCGTCGCCGACCACCTGGACCACATGCGCGAGGTCGCAGGAGTCGACCACCTCGGCATCGGCGGCGACTACGACGGCACGGCGTTCACCCCACAGGGCCTCGACGACGTCTCCGGTTACCCGAACCTCGTCGCGGAACTGCTGGACCGCGGCTGGTCCCGCGCCGACCTCGCCAAGCTGACCTGGCAGAACGCGGTACGCGTGCTGGGTGCGGCCGAGGACGTGGCCCGCGACCTCCAGGCGAGCCGCGGGCCGTCGAACGCCACCCTGGAGCAGCTGGACGGCTGAGCGCCGGGACGGACGGGGCACGGCGGGGGGACGTGCCCCGCCGTGCCCCGCTGGCGTACCCCGCGGTACCCCGCCTGCCGTACCCCGCGGTACCCCGCCTGCCGTACCCCGCGGTACCCCGCCTGCCGTACCCCACCCGCCGTGCCCCGTCGTACCCCCGAACGCCCCGTCCACCAGGAAGCCCACCGGCCCCCGTGCGACGGTGACCGTACTGCGATCACGCTGACGTACGGAGCCGGCCATGGCAGACCTCCAGGACGACCTGCACTTCACCGCCGAGGTGGGCGGACTCGACCGGACCGCCGCACGCCCCGGGACCGGAACCGGACCGGAGCTCCGCACGGAGGAGGCGGCCGCCTCCTCCGAAACGCTGGAACGCGCCCACGCACTGCTCACCGAACACCCCGTCGCCGACGGCTACACCGGCCTGCCCTGGGCGCTGCGCCACCTGCACTGGTACGACCTGGAGCTGGGGGAGAGCGCCCTCGACACCGACGTGCCGCGGCTGCGCGCGGGACACGTGGGCGCGCTGTTCTGGTCACTGCACCTGCCGGAGGGGCTCGCCGGTGACCGGGCCGTCGGGGCGACCCTGGACCAGCTGGACCTGGTGAAGACGGTCGTCCAGGGCCACCCGGAGGGCCTGCGGCTCGCGTACAGCGCAGGCCAGATCACCGACGCCCGCCTCTGCGGCCGCATCGCCGTGCTGCTCGGCCCCGCCGGAGCCCCCGCCATCGGCGACTCCCTGGGCATTCTGCGTGCGCTGCGCGCGCTGGGGGTGCGCTTCCTCACGCTCTCCGGCACGTCCTGGGCCGGCGAGACGGGCCTGACCCGGTTCGGTGAGGAGGTGGTCCGCGAGATGAACCGGCTCGGCGTGCTCCCGGACCTCTCCGGCGCCTCCGACGCCACCGTCCGCCGCACCCTCGCCGTCTCCAAGGCCCCGCTGGTCTTCGTCCGGTCCGCGGCCCGCGCGCTGCGCCCCCACCCGGCGAACCTGCCCGACGACGTGCTCGCCGAGCTGGGCGCCGCCCACGGGCTGTGCCTGGTGCCGCTGACGGCCGAGCAGACGGGCCCCTCCGTCGGGGACGTCGCCGACCACCTCGACCACGTGCGCGCGGTCGCGGGCCCCGGGTGCGTCGGCCTCTCCGGGACCTACGACTCGGGAGCCGCGCACCCGCGGGACCTCGCCGACACCTCGTGCTACCCGCGGCTGATCGCGGAACTGCTGGACCGGGGCTGGCCCGAGTCCGACGTGGCCCTGCTCACCTGGGGCAATGTCCAGCGCGTGCTGCGCAACGCGGACTTCACGGCCCGCGCCGCACAGGCGCGGCGCGAGCCGTCCACCGTGAAGATCTCCGACCTGGACAGCTGAGCGCCGCCCGCGCGGAGCCGGTCACGTGGGGCCGAGCCGGCAGAGGCAGAACGGATGCCCCGCCGGATCGGCGTACACCCGAAAGTCGCGCTCGCCCCCGTCGTCGTCCACGTCGAGGGGACGGGCGCCCAGCGCGAGGACCCTCTCCCCGGCCGTCTCTAGCGCCTCCTGCGTGCTGCCCGCGTCGAAGTCCAGGTGCAGCTGCTGCGAGTTGCCGTCCGCCCGCGGCCAGTCCGGCGGCGTGTGGCCCGGCGCCCGCTGGAAGGCGATCCGATGACCGCCGGGAGCCTCCAGCGTGGCCCAGCTCTCGTCCTCCTGACTGATCTCGCCGCCCAGGACACCGGCGTAGAACTCGGCGAGGGCGCGTGGTTCGGGGCAGTCGAGCACGACGGATCGCATGCGTGCGGCGGGTGCCATGACATCCTCCTCGGTCAGCCGGCGCACAGGCAGAACGGGTGCCCGGCGGGGTCGGCGTACACGCGGAAGCCGCGCGAGCGGTCCTCGGTGTCCAGCGGCTTCGCGCCGAGCGCCAGCACGCCCTGCTCGGCCGCGTCCAGGTCGCCGACGGTCAGGTCCAGGTGGAACTGCTGCGAGTCCTCGGCGGCGGGCCACTTCGGCGGTATGTACCCGGGAGCGGCCTGGAACGCCAGCGACGGTCCGCCGGGCACCAACAGGTCGACCCAGTCGCCCTCGCCCTCGACCGTGCCGCCGAGCACCTCGGCGTAGAACCCGGCGAGGGCACGGGGGTCGGGACAGTCCAGGACGACGGCACCGAGTTCGGCGAGAGCCATGCTTCCTCCTACGTCACCTGCGGAATCTGGTTACCAGTAGATGCGGGTAACCAGTAACGACCACTGCATGCTCCCGCACGGGAGGTAACGTCGCAACCATGAATGACCGCGCGCCCGCACCCGGCGCCCTGGCCCTGGTCCAGGCGCTGGTGAACACGCTGGACATCGAGTCGGGCGCCGACCTGCTGGACACGGCCGAGGGACGGACGCCGTTCGGGCTCGCGGCGCCGGACGTGCCGGCGGCCCGCGAACTGCGCGAGTCGCTGCGCGCGGTGTGCCTGGCCCACGCCGGCCATCCGCCGCACCGCGACGTGACCCCGCTCGGCCGGCTGCTGGCCCGGGCGCCCCTGGTGGTGAGCGTGGACGGCCACGACGGCGCCGCGACGCTCACCGCCGCCGAACCGGCGCCGCTCGTCTCCCGGGTGGCGGCGGCGATCGCCCAGGCGCTCGTCGACGGCACCTGGCCGCGTCTGAAGGCCTGCGAGGCCCCGGCCTGCCACTGGGCGTACTACGACCGCAGCCCGGCCTGCCGGGGCCGCTGGTGCACGATGTCGGTCTGCGGCGCCCGCGCGAAGATGCGCCGCTACCGCGCGAAGTAGCGGCTTGTGGCCACCCCGGGCTGCGCGGCGGTGGAGAATACGGAAGGACGCCGGTCCGGCCGACTGAGCCTCGGCCGGACCGGCGTCCTTCGTGAGAGGTCCGGGTGCGTGTCTACGCGGTGGGGCGGCCCATCGCCCGGTACGTCCAGCCCGCCCGGCGCCACAGCTCCGGGTCGAGGGCGTTGCGGCCGTCGAGGACCACGCGGGCGGTGACCGCCTCGCCCAGTACCGCCGGGTCCAGCTCGCGGAACTCCCGCCACTCGGTCAGGTGCAGGACGACGTCGGCGCCGCGCACCGCCTCGACCGCGGAGTCGGCGTAACCGAGCGTCGGGAAGAGCCGGCGGGCGTTGGCCATGCCCTTCGGGTCGTAGACGGTGACCTGTCCGCCCTGGAGGTGGATCTGCCCGGCGACGTTCAGCGCGGGCGAGTCCCGTACGTCGTCGGAGTCGGGCTTGAACGTCGCGCCGAGCACGCCGACCCGCTTGCCGAGGAAGGACCCCCCGCCGAGCGCCTCCCGCGCCAGCTCCACCATCTGGCCGCGCTGGCGCATGTTGATGGAGTCGATCTCGCGCAGGAAGGTCAGTGCCTGGTCGGCCCCCAGCTCACCGGCGCGGGCCATGAAGGCGCGGATGTCCTTCGGCAGACAGCCGCCGCCGAAGCCGATCCCGGCCCGCAGGAACTTCTTCCCGATCCGGTCGTCGTGCCCGATGGCCTCGGCCAGCTTGGCGACATCGCCGTCGGCGGCCTCGCAGACCTCGGCCATGGCATTGATGAAGGAGATCTTGGTGGCGAGGAAGGAGTTCGCCGAGGTCTTCACCAGCTCGGCGGTCGGGAAGTCGGTCACCACGAACGGCGAACCCTCGGCCACGGGCGTCGTGTAGACCTCGCGCAGCAGCTTCTCGGCGCGCTCGCTGCGGACGCCGACCACGATGCGGTCCGGGTGCAGGGTGTCCTGCACGGCGAAGCCCTCACGCAGGAACTCGGGGTTCCAGGCCAGCTCGGCGTCCTCGCCGGCCGGGGCCAGCTCCGCCAGCCGGGCCGCCAGCCGGTCCGCGGAGCCCACCGGCACGGTCGACTTGCCGACGACCAGCGCGGGGCCGTGCAGATGCGGAGCCAGCGACTCGAAGGCCGCGTCGACGTACGACATGTCGCAGGCGTACTCGCCGTGCTTCTGCGGGGTGTTCACGCAGACGAAGTGCACGTCGCCGAACGCGGCGACCTCCGCCCAGTCCATCGTGAAGCGCAGCCGCCCGCTCGACCCCTCGATGCCCGCGACGTGCCGGTGCAGCAGTTCCTCGAGACCGGGCTCGTACATCGGGACCTCGCCCCGCTGGAGCATCTGGATCTTCTCGGGCACCACGTCGAGACCCAGGACCTCGTAGCCGAGTTCGGCCATGGCCGCGGCGTGCGTGGCGCCGAGATAGCCGGTGCCGATCACGGTGATCTTGAGGGCCATGCGGTGCTCCCGTGCTTCCAGGCGGACTTCGTTCGGCAGTGCGGGCCCGAGCATAGTCGGGGCGTGACGCGGCCCCTCAACGGGCAACTTCCCCCTGTCGCCAACCTCACGTATCACTCGCGCGGGCAGACCCCTAAAATTCGGGTTACTTAACGGTAATTAGCATCCTTGGAGCGTGAGAGACCTTGGCCGGATCGGCTGATTTCGACCTGTACCGCCCGTCCGAGGAGCACGACATGCTCCGGGACGCGATCCGTGCGCTGGCCGAGGCGAAGATCGCGCCGTACGCCGCCGCGGTCGACGAGGAAGCCCGATTCCCCCAGGAGGCCCTCGACGCGCTGACCGCCAACGACCTCCACGCGGTGCACGTGCCCGAGGAGTACGGCGGCGCGGGCGCGGACGCGCTCGCCACGGTCATCGTGATCGAGGAGGTGGCGCGGGTGTGCGCCAGCTCCTCGCTGATCCCGGCGGTGAACAAGCTGGGCTCGCTCCCGGTCATCCTCTCCGGCTCCGAGGACCTGAAGAAGCGGTACATGACCCCGCTCGCCAAGGGCGACGGCATGTTCTCGTACTGCCTCTCCGAGCCGGACGCCGGTTCGGACGCCGCGGGCATGAAGACCAAGGCCGTCCGCGACGGCGACCACTACGTCCTCAACGGCGTGAAGCGCTGGATCACCAACGCGGGCGTCTCCGAGTACTACACGGTCATGGCGGTGACCGACCCCGCCAAGCGCTCGAAGGGCATCAGCGCCTTCGTCGTCGAGAAGTCCGACGAGGGCGTCTCCTTCGGCGCCCCGGAGCGGAAGCTCGGCATCAAGGGCTCCCCGACCCGCGAGGTCTACCTCGACAACGTGCGCATCCCCGCGGACCGCATGATCGGCGAGGAGGGCACCGGCTTCGCCACCGCGATGAAGACCCTGGACCACACCCGCATCACCATCGCCGCGCAGGCCCTCGGCATCGCCCAGGGCGCCCTCGACTACGCCAAGGGCTACGTCCAGGAGCGCAAGCAGTTCGGCAAGCCGATCGCCGACTTCCAGGGCATCCAGTTCATGCTCGCCGACATGGCCATGAAGATCGAGGCCGCCCGCCAGCTCACGTACGCGGCCGCCGCCAAGTCCGAGCGCGGTGACAAGGACCTGACCTTCCAGGGCGCCGCCGCCAAGTGCTTCGCCTCCGACGTCGCCATGGAGGTCACCACGGACGCCGTCCAGCTCCTCGGCGGCTACGGCTACACCCGCGACTACCCGGTCGAGCGCATGATGCGCGACGCGAAGATCACGCAGATCTACGAGGGCACGAACCAGGTCCAGCGCATCGTGATGGCGCGCAACCTGCCGTAACCCCGCCCGCACGCGAAGGGCCCCGCCGGTCGTACCGGCGGGGCCCTTCGCGTGCGGTGGGGCGGGGCTCACCTGCCCGAGACCGTCACCTTCTCGTCGTTCTTCAGCTCGTTCACCAGGGTCTTGACCTTGGCCTTGTCCCAGACGAGGTTGCCGCCCGTGGAACCCGAGATCGGCATGTTCATGGACGTGCCGTCCCCGCCGCTGACGCTCTTCATGGCCCAGAACATGTCGCCGAGGTCGAACAGGCCCATGTCCTTGTCGACGATCAGGGTGTCCAGGCCCGAGCTCATCGTCGGGTAGAGCTTGAAAGGGTTCAGGATCGTGCTCGGGGTGGCGACCTGGTTGGCCAGCGCCGAGAGGAACTTCTGCTGGTTCTTCGTACGGTCCAGGTCGCTGCCGGCGAGCGCGTACCGGGTGCGGACGAAGGCCAGTGCCTGCTGGCCGTCGAGCGTCTGCTTGCCCGCCTCGAAGTCGGCGCCGGACTTGGTGTCCTTCATGCCGCCCTTGGGGATCTCGATCTCCACGCCGCCGACCGAGTCGACGATGCCCGCGAAGCCCGCGAAGCCGATCTCCACGTAGTGGTCGATGTGCAGGCCGGTGTTGAACTCCACCGTGCGCACGAGCAGTTCCGGCCCGTCCTCGGCGTAGGCCGCGTTCAGCTTCACGTGCCGGCCCGTGCCCTTGTACGTCTTGCCGGACTCGGATCCCGTGAAGGTCGGGATCTCGACGTCGGAGTCGCGGGGCAGCGAGACCAGCGTGGAGCCGCCGCCACCGGTGTGAAGGATCATCATCGAGTCCGTGCGCTTGCCCTCCGCGGACCCGGTGTGCAGCTTCTTCTTCTCCTCGCTGGACATCCCCGCGCGGCTGTCGGAGCCGACGATCAGGTAGTTCGTGCCCTCGCCCGCCTCCGGCCGGTCGATCACCTTGGAGAGGTCGACCTCACGGTTGAGCTTGGAGTCGGCCCAGAAGTACGTGCCGACGGACACCACGACCAGCAGCGTGACCAGCGTCAGCGCGGTCCACTTGATCCGCCGCCGCCAGTCCGGCGCGGAGCGCGGACCCCGGCTCCCGCCGCCACCCGGGCCGCCGCCGCCCGGCGCCCCGTAGACATGGCCCGTGTTGTAGCCGCTGTCGTAGTCAGGCCCGTCGTCGTGCCCCTGTCCGTCGACGTACGTGGGCTGCTGCGGCACCCCGCCGTACGGCGGCGCGGACCGGCCGGGGCCGGGCGTCGCCGGACGCCGGACCTGGCGCATCACGCGCGCGCTCTCGGGCTGGGCGCTCGCGCTGCCGCCGCCGTACCGGTTGCTGCGGTTGTCGTCGGACCGCCCGTCGGGCCAATCGTTCATGCCGACCAGTGTGCAGTGCCGGACCAGGTGCCTTACAAGGTTCGAAGGAAAATAGGACCAGGGCTGTTGCCAAGCTGACACAAATCGGACCGGCTTAAGGTGGAGGCCATGACAGACCAGGTCCTCGCTCCGGAATCCGACGCTCCGGACGGCATCCCGGGAAAGCCGACATCGGCGTCCCGGACGACGCTCAGCCACATCATGACCCACGCCGACACCAACCTGCTGGGCACGGTGCACGGCGGGGTGATCATGAAACTGGTCGACGACGCCGCCGGCGCGGTGGCCGGACGGCACTCCGGCGGGCCCGCCGTCACCGCCTCCATGGACGAGATGGCCTTCCTGGAGCCGGTCCGGGTGGGCGACCTCGTCCATGTGAAGGCCCAGGTGAACTGGACCGGCCGGACCTCCATGGAGGTCGGCGTGCGCGTCCTGGCCGAGCGCTGGAACGAGTCCACCCCGGCCACCCAGGTCGGCTCGGCCTACCTCGTCTTCGCCGCCGTCGACGCCGACGGCAAGCCGCGCCGCGTGCCGCCCGTGCTGCCGGAGACCGAGCGCGACGAGCGCCGCTGTCAGGAGGCGCAGATCCGCCGCACGCACCGGCTCGCCCGGCGCCGCGCGATCATGGAACTGCGGGAGAAGCGCGCGGCCGAGGGCCTGGACGACTGAGCCGCCGGCTGCTCCGGGTCGGGGCGCCGCGCCCCGTGGTTCCCGGCGCCGCCCGCTACGGGCGCACCGCGGGTCGGAGCACAGCGCCCGGTGGCTCCCCGGCGCGGACCGCTACGGGCACACCACCTGATCGCCGGTCACCACGCCGAACTCCCCCTGGTAGGGGTCCGCGGCCTTCACCCGCCGTACGCCCCGGTAGTCCGCCCCCGTGATCACCTTCAGCGTCGGACCCTGGTCCCGCACCGCCCGCAGCTCGGAGCCGGGCAGGGCGGCCGCCAGGGACCTCGCCGAGCGGTCCCAGCGCGGGTCGTAGGCGACGACGGTGCGCTTCAGGGTCCGGTCAGCCGCGTTCGAGGGCAGCCGGGTGGTGAGGAACCCGGTGCCGGCGAGGGCGCTGTCGACGCGTCTGCCGAGCCCCTCCTTCGGCGTCGCGTTCTCCACCTGGACCCGGATCTGCTGCGGCGCCACATCGACCCGCAGGGCCTTGTGCCCGGCCTTGTGCAGGGCCAGGGGCTCGTCGTCGCGGAGCGAGCGGAAGAGCTTCGCCGCCTTGGCCCCGTCCCACTTCAGGGTCGAGCCGATGCCCTTGACGGGGTACGCCATCTGGGCGATCGGCACGGTGGTGAACTCGGAGGAGGACGGCGAGAAGTTCCGCATCGCCCGCCCCAGGTCCAGCAGTTCGTCCGTGCCGAACGCCTTGTCCGCGCGCACCGAGCCGAGCACGGCGTGCGTGACGTCACGGAACCTCATCGGGTTCAGCAGCACCCCGGACGACGTGGCCTTCTCGATCAGCGCGGCCAAAAAGCGCTGCTGGCGCTGCATCCGGCCGAGGTCGGAGGCGCTGTCGACGTGCCGGGAACGCACGTACTGCAGTGCCTGCCCGCCCCGCAGCGTGTGCGAGCCGCCCGGCAGGTCGAGCCCGGTGTACGCGTCCTTCAGGGGCTGCGCGGTGCAGATCTCCACGCCGCCGAGCACGTCCACCGTCTTCATGAAGCTGGTGAAGTCGACCTCCAGATAGTGGTCGATCTTGACGTGGGTCATGTTCTCGACGGTGCGCACGGTCAGCTGCGGGCCGCCCTCCGCGTAGGCCGCGTTGAGTTTGACCGGGTGGGGTTCGTGCCGCCTGCCGGTGATCTGGTCGGTGTGCGCGGGCGTCTCGGCGTACGAGTCGCGCGGCAGGCTGACGATGCTGGCCCGCTCCCGGTCCTCCGAGATGTGCACGATCATGACCGTGTCCGTGCAGTGGCAGGGGGCGCCGCCCAGGTGGTACTCGGTCTTCTCCTCGGGGGTGATCCGGTCCCGGCCGTCGGTGCCGACGAGCAGCACGTTCATGCCGTTGCCGCCCTCGGGGCGGTTCTTCATGTCCTTGAAGGGGTCGACCCGGGCGATGTCCGCGTCGAGGTTGGTGACCACCGCGTGCCCGATGCCGGCCGAGGCCAGGACGACCACGGAGAGCGTGGTCACCGTCCGCATGGCCCAGCGGGGCTTCTCGCGCGGTACGGCGGGCCGCTGGGAACGCGGCGGCTCCGGTGGGCGGGGCTTCGGTGCTGCGGGCGAGCGGGGCGGCGTGGGCGGCGTGGGCAAGGGGGGCCTCCGCGAGGGCCGGGCGTGGGAATCCGTGAGCACCGTAGGCCCATACGATCTGCGGCCCGGGTCCGCGCCCCCGCGGCGCGCACCGGTGTCCCCCATTCGCGGTAACGTGACGTCCGATGAGCGAGAAGTCTGACGTGCCGCCCCCCGCCGTTTCTGTGATCATGCCCGTCCTCGACGAGGAGCGGCATCTGCGCGGGGCCGTCCAAGCGATCCTGGCGCAGGAGTACGACGGCGAGATGGAGGTGGTGATCGCCCTCGGTCCGTCCTCGGACCGCACGGACGAGATCGCCGCCGAGCTCGTACGCGAAGACCCGCGCGTCCACACGGTGCCGAACCCCACCGGCCGCACCCCCGCCGCGCTGAACGCCGCGATCAAGGCGTCCCGGCATCCCGTCGTGGTGCGGGTCGACGGACACGGCATCCTGTCGCCGAACTACATCGCGACCGCCGTCCGCCTGCTGGCGGAGACGGGCGCGCAGAACGTCGGCGGGATCATGCACGCCGAGGGCGAGAACGACTGGGAGCACGCGGTCGCCGCGGCCATGACGTCGAAGATCGGCGTCGGCAACGCGGCGTTCCACACCGGAGGTGAGGCCGGCTCCGCAGAGACGGTCTACCTCGGTGTCCTCCGGCGCGAGGCCCTGGAGCAGCAGGGCGGCTACAACGAGGAGTTCATACGGGCCCAGGACTGGGAGCTGAACTTCCGGATCCGGGAGGCGGGCGGCCTCATCTGGTTCTCGCCCGAGCTCAGGGTGTCGTACCGCCCGCGCCCCTCCGTGCGGGCCCTCGCCAAGCAGTACAAGGACTACGGGCGCTGGCGCCATGTCGTCGCCCGCTACCACGAGGGCTCCATCAACCTGCGCTACCTGGCGCCGCCGACAGCGGTGTGCGCGATCGCCGCGGGCGTGGTGGTCGGCCTCGCGGTGACGCCCTGGGGCCTGCTGGTTCCCGGTGGCTACCTCGCGGCGATCGCGCTCGGTTCGGTGCCGGCGGGCAAGGGGCTGCCGCCGAAGGCCCGGCTGCAGATCCCGGTCGCCCTCGCGACGATGCACATGTCCTGGGGCTGGGGCTTCCTCACCAGCCCGAAGGCGCTGGCGAAGAAGGTCATCGCCTCGCGCCGTCCGGCGGTGCTGAGCCCGAACTGACCCTGTCCGTCCGTGACCGGGCCCAGGGGGGGGGGGGGGGGGGGGGGGGGGGGGGGGGGGGGGGGGTGGGGGGGGGGGGGGGGGGGGGGGGGGGTGCG
>NZ_JBWKDS010000040.1:41359-74148 GCF_056435845.1 Streptomyces sp. NPDC043867
AACTCCCCCCCCCCCCCCCCCCCCCCCTTCCCCCCCCCCACCCCCCCCCTCCCCCCCCCCCCCCCCCCCCCCCCCCCCCCCCCCCCCCGGGGCGCGGGCCCCGGTTCCGTTCTAGGACCAGGTGAAGTTCGGGTTCACCTTCATGCAGGCCCCGGCGTCGGCGCCGTTGAGGGCGTCCGCCGTCTCCGGGGTCTTGTTGTCGCCGGCCTTGGCCTTGTACGCCGTGCCCTCGCGCCAGTCGGCGCCGACGACGAGCGTGACGCCCGAGACGTCCGTGGACCTCTCCACCGCACGGAAGGGGACCTTCAGGGCCTTGGCGACCCGCTGGGCGTCGCCCTCCAGGTCGGCGCTGGGGTAGCGGATCACCGTCTCGTCCTCGGCGGTCGCCGTGGCGGTGTCCGCCGTCGTCCTGGCGAAGCCCTTGCCTACGAGCAACTGGCTCACGGTGCTGGCCCGCCCGGGGACCGGGGCGAGCGTGGACGTGCGTGTGCCGTTCTGCACGGTGACGCCGATCCGGTCGTCGGCGGCTGCCGGGTCCGAGGAGGCCTTGTCACCGGCGGCGGACTTCGCGTCCTTGCCGTCGAGCGCGATGTCCTCGCGCACGAGGCGGAACAGCTTGGTGGCGTCGTCGGTGGGCTCGACCCGCGCGCCCACGTACCGGTTGGGCATCGTGGTCATCGTGATGCGCTCCGGGGAGACCTTCTTCAGCTCGTTGCCGAGGTCGTAGAGCTTCTTCACGGTGCCGAGGCCCTCGTCGACGGTCAGTGCCTCGGTGGCCGTCTCGGCGAGCTTGCGCAGCTTGTTGGGGTTGCTGACGGTGGCGTTCTCGCGCAGCTGGCGGACCATCGAGTTCATGTACTGGTGCTGGGCCTTGGCCCGTGCCAGGTCACTGCCGTCCTCGAAGCCGTACCGGGTGCGCAGCCACTGCAGGGCCTGCTCGCCCTTGATCGACGTGGTGCCCTTCTTCAGCTTCAGACCGGAGCCATGGCCCTGGCTGTCCTTGGAGTAGATGTTGGCCTTCACGCAGACCGGTACCCCGCCGATCGCGTCCGCCATCGACACCACACCCGCGAAGTCGATCTTCATGAAGTGGTCGATGTGGATCTTGGTGAGCTTCTCCCAGGTGGCCACGGTGCAGCCCGGGCCGCCACGGCCGAGCGACTGGTTGGTCATCACCCGTCCGACGGTCGCCCGGTACACGTGCTGGTCGTCCGGGTCGGTGCACGTGGGTATCTCGACCAGGGTGTCGCGCGGCATGCTCACCACCGACATGTTCGTGCGGTCCGCCGAGAGGTGCAGCAGCATCTGGACGTCCGCGAGCGGGGTGCCGCCGAACGTGTCCCTGGCGCCCCCGAGCTTCTGGTTCTCCTTGGTGTCCCGCGCGTCCGAGCCGATCAGCAGGATGTTCAGCGGGGTCTGCCCGGCCGCGTTCGGCTTGGGCGCGGCGGCCCTGTCCTTGGCGTCGCCGATGTTCAGGTCGTCCTTCTCGATGTTGCCGTTCAGGTGCTGGTAGTAGAGATAGCCGGCACCCGCGGTGCCGAGTATCAGTACCGCCAGAACCATCGCCGACCAGCGCAGCGCACGGCGTCTGCGGCGCGGCCCGCGGTTCTCGCCGCCGGGCCGACGGCCGCCGTGCCGTCGGCCGCGTCCCTGCGTCTCGGGGGACGGCACGGCGCCGTCCTTCAGGGCGGGTCCGGACTCCTCCCGGGCCGGCTCGCCGGGCTCCCGGACCGGGTCGCCGTTCTCGTCGTTCAGACCCTCGTCCCAGGCTTCACCCGCGTGCCGGACACGTGACCGTGCCCCCTCCCCACGCACACCGCTCTGCGCCATACCCCTGCCTCCCCACCCTGCACCTGACGAACGGGCCCGTCCCGCGTCCGGTTGGACGCGCGAGCGCCCCTATTGGTTGGACGCGTGACGGACCCGTCAGGTCATCAACTGGCGCACACTTGCTTGTCCGCCGTGGACTTGTCGACGTCCAGGTCCACCGACGAACCCGTCAGCGGCACACCCGCCCCCTTGAAGTCCTTGCCGAGGGTCAGCACCATCGCCGGCAGCCCCTGGGAGTTCTCCTCGCTCTTGCCGGGCTTCAGCGCGGAAGCGGACAAACCCATGAGGTCGGCCAGCTTGCGCGCCTGGTCCGCCTGGTCCGGAGAGTACTCCAGGGTGGTCTTGCTCAGCGTTTCGTCTGCGTTTCCGAGCTGGCTGGACTTGAGCACGCCCTCATCATTCTGCAACCAGCTGAGAGTGCGCTGTGCGGAGCCGGGTTCGGAGCCTCCGTTGTAGATGTCGACGCGGATGTCGGAGGCGGCGGAGCGGGAGCCCTTGAGGCGGGCGGCCACGGCGGCCTTCTCCTTCTTCTCCTTCTTCTTCACCTCGGTCAGCGACACGTCGTTCTTCATCGCCTCGAACAGCGGCTTGGCCTTGGTGTCGTTGACGACGACCGTCGCCTTCACCGTCTCGGCGGGGTTGTCGAGCACCGGCAGCGTGGTGAAGGTGATGTTCTTCGGCGGCACCTTCTTGAGCTCAAGGGCCATGTCCTTGAGCGTGCTGACCTTGCCGATGCCGGTGTCCACGGTCAGCGCCTCGGTGGCGGCCTCGGCCAGCTTGTAGAGCTTCGAGGGGTTGGTCAGGGTGTTGCCGGAGGACATCTTGCGCATCAGCGAACCGAGGAACTGCTGCTGCACCTTGATGCGGTCGAGGTCGCCCTGGTTGCCGAAGCTGTGCCGGGTGCGCACGAAGGCCAGGGCCTGCTCGCCCGCGACCGTCGACTTGCCCTTGGGCAGCTTGAGGTGCGATTCCTTGTCGTCGACCGGGTGGGCCACGCACACCTCGACGCCGCCGACCGCGGAGGTCAGCGTCTTGACCGCGTTGAAGTCGGCCATCATGAAGTGGTTGGGCTTGATGCCCGTGAGCGCCTTGACGGTGAGCATGGTGCAGCCGGCGTTGCGGCCGCCCTGCCCGAGGCTGGTGTTGAAGCGGACGCTCTGCGAGCCCGAGACGACCTTCTCCGAGCCGTCGTCCTGAATCGTCGGGCAGCTCGGGACGTCGGTGATCAGGTCGCGCGGGATGCTCAGCGCCGTCGCGTTCGAGCGGTCCTTGGCGACGTGCAGCAGGATGGTGGTGTCCGCGTGCCCGACGCTGTTCTTGTCGCCGTAGCCGCCGTTGCCCTTGCCGGTGCGCTTGTCGGTGCCGATGATCAGCAGGTTGAAGGCCTCGTCCTTGCTGAAGCCCTCGCTGCCTGCGCTGCCGACATCGGTCGTGTTGACGTTTCCCTCGAGATGCTTGAGGTACATGTATCCCGCGGCACTGACGCCGACCAGTACGAAGGCCATCGAGCCGCCGGTCCACAGCAGTATTTTCTTCGCCTTCGACTGCTTCGGCTTCTTGCCCGGTCGCGAGCGGCGCCGGCCCGGGGGCGGCGGCTCGGCGGGCGTGCCACGGCGCCGGCGCGGGCCGGGCAGTGTGTCGGGGGCGAGGGTGTCGCGCTTGGCGCCGCTCTTCCCCCGAGCGGGCGCGCTGCGCGTACGGGTCCCGCCACCGGTGCCGGTCCTGCGCGGTCTCGGGACTCCCGGTTGCGCTGCGGAAGGAGTCAGTCGCAGTTCGTATTCGCCGGTGTCCGGGTTGAGTACCCACTGGTCTGCGGGGTCGATGTCGTCCGCCCGCCCACGGCCTTGCGCGTCCACGGTTGTCTGAATCCTCCGTCGGGGCCACGCGGCGCCTTTGTCCCCCCTCTAAAGGCGCTCGGGTCTCGGTCAAGCAGTGCGCGACCCCCAGGACAGTCCTCGTGGCCGGGTGCACCGGATCGCTCACACTATCCGCCCAGTTCAGCGTCGGGCGACGGCGGTGACAAATTCCACTTCCCTACAACTGGGCAATCCGCCCCATTTCTTGGGACTGGTGTTCCCCGTCTTGGTGCGCGCTTTACCCGCAGCCGTCGTCGGCGGCCGTGTTGCCGCGGAACGTGGGCGCCGGTTCGGGGGTCTGCGCGGGGCTGCCGGGCCGTCTGCCACCGGACTTCCCGTCGCCGCCCGGCTCCGCCGCGTAGCCGCGGGACGCACTCGGGTCCGGGGCGTGGGAGGAGTCGTACGGCCCTTCGTCACCCCGCCCGTACGGGTCCTCCCCGGGCCGTGGGGGCGCACCCCGGCTCCGCTCGGCGGAGTCCTCCGGAAGTTCTTTCGAGACCTCCACCGGCGCGTCCGCGCGCAGCCGCGCGAAGAGCAGGTCCGCCGCGGGCTCCACGAGCTGGTCCCGGTTCGCGTTGTAGGCGTACGACGTCCGCGGGACCGTCAGGAACCGCACCCGTTCCGTCGGGATGTCGCGCATGCCGCGCACCAGTTGGTACAGCCCGCGCAGGCTCGCCAGTGCCGGATCGGTGGTGAGCGACGAGGTCGCCGCGTCGAGCAGCGGATACAGCTTCGTGGGGTTGAGCAGGACGTCGTTGCTCTGCACCTTCTTGACGAGCGCGCCGAGGAACCTCTGCTGGCGGTCCATCCGGTCGGTGTCGCTGCCGTCGCCGATGCTCTTGCGGGCGCGTACGTAGCCGAGCGCCTGCTCGCCGTTGAGCGTCACCTTGCCCGCGGGCAGCCGCAGCTTGGCGGCCTTGTCGTCGATGGGTTCCTTCAGGCACACCCGGACGCCGTCGATCGCGTCGACCATCTCCTTGAAGCCGCTGAAGTCCACGACCACGTGATGGTCGACCCGGACGTCGGTCAGCTTCTCGACGGTCCGGATCGTGCAGGCCGAACCACCGGCCTGGAAGGCGTAGTTGAACATCGCGAAGACGGCTTCGGTGCGGGTGCCGTCAGGGCGCCGGCAGCCGGGCACGTCCACCATCAGGTCCCGCGGCAGCGAGACGGCCGTCGCGCTGTGCCGGTCGGCGGCCAGGTGGAGCAGGATGGTGGTGTCGGAGCGCTCGGTGCCCGAGTCCCGCCCGTACTTGCGGTTGCCGTCGCCGGAGCGTGAGTCCGACCCGATCAGCAGGATGTTCTGCGCCTTGCGCACGAGCGAGGTGGGCCGCTCCTTCTCGTACCGGGCGAGCTCGGCGGCGGCGTCGTTGTCCGAGGTGATGTTCGAGTTCAGCTTCTCGTACACCGCCCAGCCGGTCACCGCGGCGCAGGCCGTCACCGCGGCGACCCCGATGGCGGTGTGGCGCAGCCAGCGCCTGCGGCGCCGTACGAGACCCGCACCGGTGGGCGACGCCCCCGCGCCCGGCCCCGGCGTGTCCGCCCGCCCGGGCGCGTCGTCGCCCGGACGGCCGGAGGGCGGGCCAGCGGTGTCGGTCACGTCGGCATCCACCCCTCCTGGCGTACGAGCGTCCCGTGCTCCTACGACCATGGCCCGGACGGGGGCGTGGGGCCCACGGACGGTGAGCCGAACGGGGGAGGGGCGGCGACGGCCGCGGGCCGCGGCATCCGTCGCCCGGACACCGCGGAAGCCCTGGGCCGGACCGGCGTGCCGCCGGCTATCGTGCCGTCGCCGTCACCTGCTCGCTCTCGATCCGCCGGGCCAGGGCGTCCTCGCCCAGCCGGTCGAGGTTGCGGCACAGCACCACGGACCCGCCGACCGCCAGCGGCGCGTACAACCCGGCGCAGACCCCCTCCCAGGTGTCGTACGGCAGCGCCGACAGCAGCCGGGAGCCGGGCCCCGTCAGGCCGAACCCGGGAGCTGCGGCACGGGCCCGCTCGACGACCTCCGCGCCGGTGTACTCGGACCCGGCGACGATCAGCGCCGGCTCCTCGGGGTCCACCGGGGCGTACGGCTGGAAGCGGTCGCCCTGGCTCGGCACCTCGACGGCGTAGTCGGCGTACCCGGCGGGCGGGGTGGGGAAGCGGCGGCCCAGCGGGGCGAGCGAGAGGGCGATGCGCTCGCCCCGGCAGGCGAGCCCCTCCTCGAAGCGGCCGGGCCCCGCGACGACGTGGTCCGCCGCGGCCGGGTCGCCCCCGACGTCCGCGAGCACGCCCGCGGAGGAGCACGCGAGGAGCCACGCCGCCGTCTGCCAGTGCGCGGGCAGCAGCAGGGCGACCCGGTCGCCCGGCTCGGCGGCGAGCTCGCCCTGGAGCAGATTGGCGGTCTTGGCCACCCAATTGGCGAAGGTGGCCACGGACAGTTCCACGCGTTCGCCCGTGGCGTCGTCGTAGAAGGTCACCAGGGGGCGTGCGGGGTCCGCGGCAAGCGCGGATCGCAGCAGGTCGGCAGGGGTGCGGTCGGTGGCGGTCACGCGGGTCAGGGTACGCGGGGGCGGCGGGAAGGACGGAGCCGACGGGTCGCCGGTTCGGGCGAGTGGGCCCGACGGGTCGTCAATTCCGCAATGGACAGATATGTATGACTATGTCCACGATCATTCGCATGCGTGGATTTCTTGCTTCCTCGATCGGTGTCACGTGCGCGGCGGCCCTCACCCTTCCGGGGGCCCTGCCCGCCTCGGCCTCGACTGCTCCGGACCAGGCCCCCGCGGCCTCCCGTGCGGCCCTGCCGGGCAGCACCCAATCCCTCCCCCTCGCCCCGCTCCCCACCGACCGCGCCGCCGGAGCCGCCACGCCCCAGCAGGGGCTCCAGCGCCGGGACGTACGGCCCTTCTCGCTGGTCGGCGTCATCTGGGACGACCCGGACACCGAACTGTTCGGCCGGGTCCAGGTCCGTACCCGGGCCGTCGGCAGCGGCCGCTGGTCCGGCTGGCAGGACGTCGAGACGCACAACCACGAGCACGCGGCCGACCCCGACACCGCCGAGCGCGCCTCGGGCCGGGTGCGCGGGGCGACGGCACCCCTGTGGGTCGGCAACTCCAACGGCGTCGAGGTGCGGGTGCAGGCCGAGGCGGACGAGCGCGCCGGCGCCTTCGACGACTCGCCCTTCCCCCGCGGCCTGCACCTCGAACTCGTCGACCCCGGCGCGGAGCCCCCGGACCGTGGCCCCGTGGACGCCCCGCGCGCCGGTGCCACCGCGTTCCCGGCGCTGTCCCACAAGCGGACGGTCGCGGAGTTCCTGAGCGGGCGGGCGGAGCGGGAGAGCGTCCGGGCGATGCCGGCGGGCGGGCGGAGCGGACAGCGCGCCGCCGGGAACGAGCAGCGCGTCCAGCCGTACATCGGTCCGCGTCCGCGCATCGTCACGCGCCGGGGCTGGGGCGCCGACGAGGGGCTGCGCGAGCGCGGCTTCGTGTACACGAACAAGGTCAAGGCGGCCTTCGTGCACCACACGGCGTCGGGCAACAACTACCGCTGCGCACAGGCACCTTCGGTCATCCGCAGCATCTACCGCTACCACGTCAGGAGCAGCGGCTGGCGGGACATCGGCTACAACTTCCTCGTCGACAAGTGCGGAAACATCTACGAGGGCCGCGCCGGGGGCGTGGCGAAGCCCGTCATGGGCGCCCACACACTCGGGTTCAACAGCAACAGCATGGGGATCGCCGTCCTCGGCAGTTTCGGCTCCGCCAAGCCCTCCGCGGCCTCGGTCAAGGCCGTCGCCAGGCTCACCGCGTGGAAGCTGGGCCTGTTCGGGGCCAATCCGCGCGGCAAGACATACCTGAAGTCCGGCGGTGGCAATCTCTACCGAAAAGGAAAGAACGTACGACTGAATGTGATCTCGGGCCATCGGGACGGTTTCGCCACCGAGTGTCCGGGACGCCGTCTCTACACCAAGCTCGGCACGGCCCGCTCCACGGCGGCCCGCTACCAGGGCCGATGAGGGCCGGCGCCCCGGTAGGGCGAGGGGTGCGGCCGTCGGAGCGGCCCTCCAACGGTCTGCATACACTGGCCGGCCGCAACACAGTTCGGCCGGCCCCAGCAGGAAGCGAAGACGACAGGTGACAGAAGCGATCCTCCTGGTCGGCGGCAGAGGCACCCGGCTGCGCCCGCTCACGGTGCACACCCCCAAGCCGATGGTCCCGGCGGCCGGGGTCCCTTTCCTCACGCACCAGCTGGCGCGGGCGAGGGCGGCGGGCGTGAAGCACGTCGTCCTGGCGACCTCGTACCTGGCCGAGGTCTTCGAGCCCTACTTCGGTGACGGCTCGGCGCTCGGCCTCCACCTCGAGTACGTCACCGAGGCGGAGCCCCTCGGCACCGGCGGCGCCCTGCGCAACGTGGCCTCGCGACTGCACTCGGGCCCGGACGACCCGGTCCTGATCTTCAACGGCGACATCCTCACCGGCCTGGACATCCCGGCCCTGGTCCGCACGCACGAGACCTCGGGTGCGGACGTGTCCCTGCATCTCACCCGCGTCGAGGACCCACGGGCGTACGGACTGGTGCCGACGGACGCGACCGGCCGGGTGACGGCCTTCCTGGAGAAGCCGCAGAGCCCCGAGGAGATCGTCACCGACCAGATCAACGCGGGGGCGTACGTCTTCCGCCGCTCGGTCATCGACACCATCCCGGCGGGCCGCCCCGTCTCGGTGGAGCGCGAGACGTTCCCGGACCTGCTCGCCACCGGCGTCCATCTGCAGGGCATGGTGGACTCGACCTACTGGCTGGACCTCGGCACCCCGCAGGCCTTCGTACGCGGCTCCGCCGACCTCGTCCTCGGCCGCGCCCCCTCCCCGGCGGTCCCCGGCCGCTGCGGCGACCGCCTGGTCCTGCCCACCGCGTCCGTCGCCCCGGACGCCAAGCTGACCGGCGGCACGGTCGTCGGCGAGGGCGCGGTCGTCGGGGAGGGTGCCCGCATCACGGGCAGCACGGTCCTGGACGGCGCCGTGGTGGAGCCGGGCGCCGTCATCACGGACTCCCTGATCGGCGCCCGGTCCCGTATCGGCCGGCGCTCGATCCTGACCGGCACGGTCGTCGGCGACGGCGCGACGGTCGGCGCCGACAACGAACTCCGCGACGGTGTGCGCGTGTGGTGCGACGCCCGCATCCCGGCCGGCGCGGTCCGCTTCTCGTCGGACCAGTAACCCCGCCTACAGCCGGCCGATGTCCCACACGGGCATCTTCGGCACCCGTCGCGGCGGAGTGCGGCCCGCCAGCAGGATGAACCGGGCCGCACGATGCCGCTGGCCCGCGTACGGCTCCAGCAGCGACAGCATCACGGAGTCGTCCGCGTCACGGTCGCCCGCCAGCGCGTACCCCACGATCCGGGGCAGGTGAAGGTCCCCGACCGTCACCGAGTCCGCCGCCCCGTGGCTGCGCTGCACCACCTCCGCGGAGGTCCACGGCCCGATCCCGGACACCAGCTCCAGCCGGGCCTGCGCCCGCTCCGGGTCCAGCCGCACGGCCTCCTCCAGCCGCGCGGCCACGCGTACCGCGCGCAGGATCGTCGACGCCCGCTTGTTGTCGACGCCGGCCCGGTGCCACTCCCAGGACGGGATCAGCGCCCAGGTCCGCGGGTCGGGCATGACGTGCATCCGCCCGGCCGCGGGGCCCGGCGCGGGCTCCCCGAACTTCCGCACGAGCAGCCGCCACGCCCGGTAGGCCTCGTCCGCGGTGACCTTCTGCTCCAGGATCGACGGGATCAGGGACTCCAGCACCAGGCCGGTGCGGGTCAGCCGCAGGCCAGGCCGCCGGTGCCGCGCCGCCGCCACCAGCCGGTGGCGCGGTGCGAAGGCGTCCGGGTCGTCCGCGGCGCCGAGCAGCTCGGGCAGCTGCTCCAGCAGCCACTGCGCCCCAGGCCCCCACGCCTCGGCCTCGGCGGCCCCGCCCCGCAGCGCGACGCGCAGGGTCCCGGGACCGGCGGGAGTACGGGTGGCGCGCCACACGGAACCGTCCGGTGCCGTACGGAAGGTCGGGTCACCCGCCCCCCGGCGCAGCGGGCCGAGCACCAGACCGAGGTCGAGCGGCCCCGGCGGCGTCCAGGTCCGCCCGCGGCCGGGCTCGGGCGCGGGCCGCGGCACACCGCCGGGCACGACGGCATGCCCGCCGCGCACGGTGGTACGCGTCGGTCCGGGAGAGAAACGTCCGGCCACGGGTGAGGTCCTAGGGGTTCGGGATGCCCTACGAGAGTAGGCGGTCCGGACGGCCCGCGGACACCGTCCGCGGTGGTCCCCGGCCCGCAGCGGCCGTACCGGGGTCAGCGCACCTCGATGAACGCCGCGGCGTCCCGCTCCGGGCGGGCCCTCGGCTCCTCGGCGGCGTGTCCGACGGCCACGGCGCCCATCGGGTCCCACCCCCCGGGCAGCTCCAGCACCTCGCGCACGACGTCGCGGCAGAACATGGTCGAGGACACCCACGCGGAGCCGAGGCGCTCCCCGGCGAGCGCGACCAGGAAGTTCTGCACGCCGGCGCCCGCGGCGACGACGAACATCTCCCGCTCGGCGCCGTCCCGCCGCGGATCGCCGTACGTGTGGGAACCGTCCGTGACCAGACACGGCACGACCAGGTACGGCGCCCGGCGCAGCACGTCCCCGCGCCGCACCCGCCGGGCGATGGACTCCGCCGTCTTCCCGTCCCGCCGCAGATCCGCGATCCACGCGTCCCGCATCGCGTCGAGCAGCCGCCTCCTGGACCCCTCGGACTCCAGCAGCACGAACCGCCAGGGAGTGGTGTGATGCGGCGCCGGAGCGGTCACCGCAGCGGCCACCGCACGCCGGACCGCGCCCGGGTCCACGGGCTCGTCGGTGAAGGCCCGCACGGTACGCCGCTGGGTCACCGCCTCCCGTACGGCCTCGGAGGTGCCGAGCCGGAACATGTCGTCGCGCGCGCCCCGCACCAGGGCCCGGGCCCCCTCGCCGTCGTCCTCGGCCACCGTGTGCGCCAGCCCGCGCACGACGGCGACGGGCAGCCCGGCGGCCTTGCCCTTGACCAGGTCGCCGGCGGCGGCCAGCTCGTCGGCGGTGGCGACGACGGTCGCGCTCAGCGGATTGCCGTGGGCGTCCGTGCCCCCGCGCAGATCGTCGAGCACCCGTACGCCCGCGGCCCCGATGGCGACGTCGGTGAGCCCGGTGCGCCACGGCCGCCCGAAGGTGTCGGTGACGACCACGCCGACGTCGACCCCGAGCGCGTCCCGCAGCCCGTCGCGCAGGGCGCGGGCGGAAGCGTCGGCGTCCTCGGGCAGCAGCAGCACGGTCCCGGCGGGCGTGTTCGAGGCGTCTACCCCGGCGGCGGCCATCACGAGCCCCTGCCGGTTCTCGACGATGCGCAGGGTCCCGCGCCGGGCCACCACGCGGACGGTCTCGGCGTCGATGGCCGCCTCGCGGTCGGCCGCCTCGACCATCCGCCCCTCGGCCTTGGAGACGATCTTCGAGGTGACGAGGAGCACGTCGCCGTCGAGGAGGGACGGCTCGGCCGCGGCGATGAGCTTGGCGAGGTCGTCGCCCTGCTGGACCTCGGGAAGCCCGGCCACGGCCCACACCCGGTAACCGGGTGCCGCGGCGCGCGCGGTCCCGCCGGCGGACAGCCCCCCGCTCAAGCGCCCCGCACCTCCTCCGCCAGCGTCAGCGCCTCGCGTGCCATCCGCGCCGCGGCCTCCAGGTCGGACATCAGCAGCGGCACGGCACGGCAGCGGATGCCCGCGGCCTCGACGCGCTGCACGGCGGAGGCGTCCACCGTGTCGACGAGCCAGCCGTCGAGGAGACCCGATCCGTAGTGCTCGGCGACCGCCGCGGCCGTCGACTCGACGCCCACCGCGGCCAGCACCTTGTCGGCCATGCCCCGCACGGGCGCGTCCCCGACGATGGGGGACAGGCCGACCACGGGGACGCCCGCGTCGGCGATCGCCTCGCGGATACCGGGCACGGCGAGGATCGTGCCGACGGACACCACGGGGTTGGAGGGCGGGAAGAGCACGACGTCGGCCTCGGCGACGGCTTCGAGGACCCCGGGCGCGGGCTTCGCCTGCTCCGCCCCGACCGGCACCACGGCCAGCGCCTCGACGGAGGCCCGCAGCCGCACCCAGTACTCCTGGAAGTGGATCGCCTTGCGCTCGCCGTCGACCTCGACGGCGACATGCGTCTCCACCCGGTCGTCCGACATGGGGATCAGGCGGACGCCCGGCTGCCACCGGTCGCACAGCGCCTCGGTGACGGCGCTGAGCGAATAACCGGCCCCCATCATCTGGGTCCGCACGATGTGCGTGGCGAAGTCACGGTCGCCGAGCCCGAACCACTCGGGCCCGACCCCGTACGCGGCGAGTTCCTCCTTGAGGTGGAAGGTCTCGTCGGCGCGCCCCCAGCCCTGCTCCTCGTTGATGCCGCCGCCGAGCGTGTACATCACCGTGTCGAGGTCCGGGCAGACCTTCAGCCCGAAGAGGTGGATGTCGTCCCCGGTGTTGCCGATGACCGTGATGTCCGCGTCCGGCGCGGCCTGCTTCAGACCGCGCAGGAACCGGGCACCACCGATGCCGCCTGCCAGAACCACAATGCGCATGAGGTTCAGTCTTGCAGGCGGGTGCGACAACGTGTCAGGCGGTTACGGCATCCTCCGCGTCGTGCGCGGCCCGCCCGGCGCACTGAACGGCGTGCATCGGCATCTCGGTCAGGCCCGGGTAGTAGATGTGCAGGCTTGTGGCGGGTTCGAGCGTGGCGTTGACGACCTCGTGGACGTAGCCGGGAGCGAAGACCCGCTGCGCGCCCGCGCCCAAGGCGCGCGCGCCCCGCTCGGTGCGCTCGGTCAGTGCGCCTTCCAGGACCGTCAGGACGCCCGACGAAGGGCCGTGGTCGTGCAGCCCGCTGCCCTGGCCCGGCACCCAGGACAGGAGCCACACCTCGTAACCGGGGCCCGTCCGCAGCCGGTGGTACCAGCGGGTCGTGGCGTCGTACCGGACGAGGTGCGCCCACTGGGAGCGGTCTTCGGCGATGGTCCGGGCGAGGCCGGCGAACTCGGCCACGGTGGCGGGGTGCTCGCGCGGCGGCTGGAGCAGGTGCGGGACTTCGAGGATGTCGCCGGCGATCTGGAGGTCGCTGTCACTGTTCATGGGTGCGGTGGTTCCTCGGCGGGAGAGTGCTGGGGTGTCGCAGACGGTTTCCGTCCGGATCACGGACGGGAGGGGGTGCCCCGGTGGGGGCGGACAGTCGCCTCAGTGCGGCGAGGCAGCCGGAGCGCGGTAGGGCTCAACAGCTGGGACAGCAACAGCTGCAGCGAGCGCGGGCAGCACCGTGGGACCCGGCGGTGCGGGTCGAGGTGAGTGCCGAGTTCGCGAGCATGCCCACTAGGACATCGGCTCACACCAGGACTGTCAACTTCGTGTCCGCCATGTGGGAGATGTTTCACCTCATCCGGTCCATCCGAAAGGCGAAAGGTTTGCTCACCCGCCTCTCCGGACACATGGCGCACAACCGGAAGCACAAACCTCGTCGCGGACCCGTGATCCAACTGTGATCAAGTTCGCTTCGGTGTTCGTGCCGGAACGGGATCGAACTCCTGGACGTCATCCCCTGTGGGGGCCGAGCCCGGGTGCGGGTCCGCGCTGCGTGTCACGTTTATGCCGATTTGAACACTTTCCGCATAACCTTGGTTCCGCAGAGTGAATAAGGGGCCCAATAGCAGATCTCGGCTTGACTGGCCCGGATCGGCACACTTGTAATTTCACTCGTGTCGTTCAGCCGAAATCGGTAACGACAGCAGCACGGGGACGCGAAAGACGGACGAGGGGCGCACATGACCGAGCTGGTGGAGCAACTGCTGGTCGACGACGCGGAAGAGGAACTCGGCTGGCAGGAGCGGGCGCTGTGTGCCCAGACCGACCCCGAGTCCTTCTTTCCCGAGAAGGGCGGCTCCACCCGTGAGGCCAAGAAGGTCTGCCTCGCCTGCGAGGTCCGCTCCGAATGCCTTGAGTACGCGCTCGCCAACGACGAGAGATTCGGCATCTGGGGCGGCCTGTCCGAGCGGGAGCGCAGACGGCTGAAGAAGGCCGCGGTCTGACCGAACCCCGCCGAGTCCTCCGTACGGATACGTCATGACCGGCCCGTCGCACGTGGGTTGTCCACAGGCGGCGGGCCGCTGTGCTGCTCAGCCGTTAGTGTGGGCCCTCGTCCGAGACGTCCCGCTGTCCCCGCCGGACACAGACGTCCACCGCAGTCCAGCGAACCGGGGCCCGTACCTCGATGTCCGTGCACAGTCACCCGGCAGGCCAGTACGGCGCTGCCACCGCGCCGTCCGACCCGGCCCGCCCGCCCGAGTTCCCGCGTCACGTGGTGACCGCGGTGCTCGTCTCCCACGACGGCGCCCGCTGGCTGCCCGAGGCACTCGCCGGGCTGCTCGGCCAGGAGCGCCCCGTGCAGAACGCGGTGGCGGCCGACACCGGCAGCGCGGACGACTCCGCCCAGCTCCTCACCGACGCGCTCGGCGCCGACCGGGTGCTGCACCTCGCCCGGCGCACCGGCTTCGGCCAGGCCGTCGAGGAGGTCTCCAGGACCGCGGGCGTGCTCACCCCGGACGACCTTCCCTACCTGAAGCGCCCCAGCGGCTGGGACCCCGTCAGCCGCACCTGGCGCGACGACGCGTACGACCTGCCCGAGTTCCCGCACGGCGAACCCCGTCAGTGGCTGTGGCTGCTGCACGACGACAGCGCCCCCGAGCCGGACGCCCTCGCCCACCTCCTGCGCGTCGTGGAGAACGAGCTGGAGCTCGGCAGGGACGTGGCCGTCGTCGGCCCCAAGCTCCGCGGCTGGTACGACCGCAGGCAGCTCCTGGAGGTCGGCGTCACCATCGCCCACTCGGGCCGCCGCTGGACCGGCCTGGACCGCCGCGAGCAGGACCAGGGCCAGCACGACCACGTACGGCCGGTGCTGTCCGTGTCCACCGCCGGCATGCTGATCCGGCGTGACGTCTTCGAGGAGCTCGGCGGATTCGACCGTCGGCTGCCCCTCATGCGCGACGACGTCGACCTGTGCTGGCGCGCCCAGGCCGCCGGACACCGCGTCCTCGTCGCCCCCGAGGCCGTCGTCCGGCACGCGGAGGCCGCCTCCCGCGAGCGCCGCACCGTCGACTGCGTGGGCCGCACCTCCGCGTCCCCGCACAAGGTCGACAAGGCGGGCGCCGCCTACACCCTCCTCGTCAACGCCCGTACCGCACAGCTGCCCTGGATCCTCTTCCGGCTCGTGCTCGGCACCCTGGTGCGCACCGTCGCGTATCTGGTCGGCAAGGTCCCCGGCCAGGCCGTCGACGAGATCCGCGGTCTCCTGGGCACCCTGCTGCGGCCGGAGCGGATCGTCGCGGGCCGACGCAGACGCGGCACCGCGCAGGCCGACAAGGGCGAGCTGCGGGCGCTGTTCCCGCCGCCCGGCGCCACCGTGCGGGCCACCGTCGAGCAGGCCGCAGGCAGTCTCGTCAGCCGCTCCGACGCCGAGGCGGCCACCGGCGCCGGACGGCACGGGGGCGCGGTCGAGTCCGGACCGGGCGGCGACGACGCCGACTTCCTGGAGGTCGAGCAGTTCGCCCGGCTCAAGCGGGCCGCGCGCAAGCCCGGCCCGATGCTCTTCGTGGTCCTGCTGTTCGTCTCGCTCATCGCCTGCCGCGAACTGTTCGGCGGTGGCGCGCTGGCGGGCGGCGCACTGCTGCCCGCGCCCGCCGACTCCTCCGCGCTGTGGTCGCGCTATCTCGACGGCTGGCACACCGTGGGCACCGGCGGCACGCAGGCCGCGCCGCCCTGTCTCGCCCTCGTCGCGATGCTCGCGAGTGTGCTGCTCGGCTCCACCGGGCTCGCGGTCACCGTGCTCCTCGTCGGCTCCGTGCCCCTGGCCGGCTTCGCGGCGTACTTCGCCTCGCGGCCCCTGGTCGCCTCGCGGCTGCTGCGCGCCTGGGCGTCCGTCGCCTACGCCTTCCTGCCCGCCGCCACCGGGGCGCTCGCCGGCGGCCGCATCGGCACCGCCGTCCTCGCGGTCCTGCTGCCGCTCATCGCACGCGCGGGCATCGCGGCGAGCGGCCTCGCCCACCCCTCCGGCGGGCGCGGCGGCTGGCGCGCCACCTGGGCGTACGCCCTGCTGCTGACCCTCACCACCGCCTTCACGCCGATCGTGTGGCCCATCGCGCTGGTCCTCGGCCTCGCCCTCCTCGTGGTGCGCCGCGGGGAGATCGCCGCCTACGGACCGCGTTTCCTGGCCCAGCTCGGCACGCCACTGCTGGTGCTCGCCCCCTGGTCGCTGTCGCTGTTCCCGTCCGGCTTCTTCCGGGAGGCCGGCCTGGAGTACGGCGTGAGCGCCGCCTCCCCGCTCGATCTGCTCGGCGCGAGCCCGGGCGGCCCCGGCACGGTCAGCGGACTCATGCTGACCGGCATCGTGCTGGCCGCGCTGGCCGCCCTGCTGCGCTCCGAGCGGCAGCGGGCTGCCCGGTCCGCCTGGGCCGTCGCCCTGGTCGCCCTCGTCTTCGCCGTGCTGTCGAACGGCTCGGCCTGGGCCGGACCCGCCACCCTCGTGTACGGCATCGCGCTCCTCGGTGCCGCCGTGATCGGCGCCGACGGGGCACGCGCGCGGGTGGCCGAGCAGAGCTTCGGCTGGCGCCAGCCGGTGGCCGCGCTCATCGCGTTCACCGCGGCGGCCGGCCCGCTGCTCGTCGCCGCCGGCTGGATGATCCGCGGCGCCGACGGACCCGTGGAGCGCCGCGACCCGGTGCAGGTGCCGGCGTTCGTCGCCGAGGAGAGCGGCACCCGCGACCAGGCCCGCACCCTCGTGCTCGACAGCGAGAGCGCCGCCCGCGTGGGCTACACCCTGGTCCGCGGCTCCGGTGCCCGCCTGGGCGACGGTGAACTCGCCGCAGCGGACGGTGAGAACGGCAAGCTCGGCAAGGTCGTCGCCAACCTGGTGGCCGGTTCCGGCGCCGACCAGGCCGACGAACTCGGCGGCTTCGCCGTGCGCTACGTCCTCGTCCGCAAGGGCGCGCCCCGCCAGGTCAGCCGCGTCCTGGACGCGACACCCGGCCTCAGCAGGCTCAGCCAGCGGGACGGCAGCGCGCTGTGGCGGGTGGACCGCCAGGTCTCCCGCGTGGCCGTCGTGCCGAGGTCCGGCGAACCGCAGGCCGTCGCCGCCGGCCCCGTCGACGTGCACACGAACCTCCCCGCGGGTGCGGCGGGCCGCGTCCTGCGCCTCGCGGACACGGCCGACGCGGGCTGGACGGCCACCCTGGACGGGAAGCCGCTCACCCCCACCACGGTCGACGGCTGGGCCCAGGGCTTCGAACTGCCCGCCACCGGCGGCAGGCTGGACGTCACCTTCGACGCGCCCGTGGGACACACCGCGTGGCTGTGGACGCAGGGCGCGCTCGCCGTCGTCCTCGTGGTGCTCGCCCTGCCCGGCCGGCGCCGGGACGTCGACGACGACCTCCCCGAGGAGGAACTCGTCGTGCCCGCCCAGGAGATCACCGGCGAGGGCCGCCGCGCCCGCCGGCTGCGCGCCCAGGCCGAGGCCGGTGCGGAGCAGCCCGGCCAGGACGACTCCGCCGTCCCGGCTCAGGCGCAGGCCCCGGAGGAGATTCCGGCCGCCGTCCCGCAGCAGCAGACGTACGGCGCGTGGGACGACGCGGGCTACGCGGGCGCGGAGTACGGCAGTTACGGCGGTGAGCAGTACCAGGGCACCCCGCAGCAGTACCCGGCGGACACCTACGAGCAGCCGTACCGGGCCGACCCCTACCAAGGCGGCCAGTACGACCCGTACGCGTACGGCGGCTCGGGCTACGACCAGGCGTACCACCAGGGCTACGACCCCGGCTACGACCCGGCGCAGCAGCCCCCGATGCCGCCGCAGCCGCCCCACGGCACCGACAGTGAGCGCCCCGACGGGAGCCAGCAGTGAAGCGCACCACCCTGTCCCTGATCGCGGGCACCACCGCCCTCGCCGCCGTCACCGGTTTCGCCGCGCTCACCGCGCCCGACGCCTCGGGCGGTGACAGCGCGAAGGCGGCCGCCCGGCTGCCCGTCGAGCGCACCAGTCTGCTCTGCCCGCAGCCCAGCACCTCCGACCTCGCCGAGACCGCGTACACGTCCTTCACGCCCGTGTCCAAGGGCACCGGCAGCGGCGGCCGGGCCGAACTCCGCCCGGCGGCCGGGAAGTCCGGGGACGGCGCCGAGGGCGACGAGAAGAAAAAGAAGCGGGAGGCCGAGCCCGTCCTGTCGCCGAAGGAGCCCGGCAAGCCGGTCACCGCCGACGCCTCCGGCGCCGACGGGTCCGCCCTCGTCGGTACCGCGGAGGGCGCGTTCGCGCCGGGGTGGGCCGTCCAGCAGACCACCGAGGTCGCCGCGGGCATCGGCCGCGGTCTGCTCGGCGCCGGCTGCACCGCCCCCGACACCGAGTTCTGGTTCCCGGGCGCCGGTACCGGCGACGACCGCACCGACTACGTGCACCTGACCAACCCGGACGACTCGGCAGCGGTCGCCGACATCGAGCTGTACGGCAAGGACGGCGCCCTCAAGTCCACGGTGGGGGAGGGCATCACGGTCCAGCCGCACTCCAGCGAGGCGATCCTGCTGTCCACCCTCACCGACGCGCCGCAGACCGATCTCACCGTGCACGTGACCGTCCGCAGCGGCCGAGTCGCCGCGGCCGTCCAGGCCCTGGACGACAGGCTCGGCGGGGACTGGCTCGCGGCCGCCGCGGACCCGGCGGCCGGTCTCGTCCTGCCGGGCATCCCCAAGGACGCCACGTCCGTGCGGCTCATCGCCTTCACCCCCGGCGACACCGACGCCGACCTGAAGGTGCGGCTGGCCTCGCCGTCCGGTTCGATCACCCCCGCCGGGCACGAGACGCTGCACGTCAAGGCGGGCATGACAGCCGCCGTCGACCTCGGTGACGTCACGCGCGGGGAAGCCGGCTCCCTGGTGCTGACGGCCGGCGGCGACCCGGTGCCGGTGGTCGCCGCCCTGCGGGTGGTGCGCGGCAAGGGCGACAAGCGCGAGACCGCGTTCATCCCCGCCACCGCCCCGGTCGCCGCGCGCGCGACGGTCGCCGACAACCGGGCCAAGGGCACCACGCTCGCCCTGGCCGCCCCGGGCCGCACGGCCGAGGTCAGGGTCACCGCGTCCGCGGGCAGCGAGGGCGGCAAGGCGGTGACGAAGACGTTCACGATCAAGGGCGGCACCACGCAGAACGTGGCCGCGCCCGTCCCGAGCGGCCTCAGGGGCAGGTACGCGCTGACGGTGGAGTCGCTCTCCGGCGGCTCGGTCTACGCCTCCCGGACGCTGGAGGCCCCGGTCGAGGGGGTGCCGGCGTTCACCGTGCAGACCCTTCCGGACGACCGCGGGACGGTCGCCGTGCCCCGGGCCGAGCAGGATCTGTCGGTGCTGCAGAAGCGGTGAGCGTCCCGGCCGGCGGCGGCGGGGGCGTCAGTCCTCGCCGTACCGGGGATCCACGGTCTCCGGCGTCAGCCCGAGGATCTCCGCCACCTGCTCGACGACGATCTCGTGGACCAGGGCCGCACGCTCGTCGCGGCTCTTGGAGCGGATCTCCACCGGCCGCCGGTAGACCACCACGCGCGCATGACGGCCCTCGTGCGCCGGGATCGTCCCGCCGAGGGGGACCGCCTCGTCGTTCCAGCTCTCGCCGGGTGCGTCGAGGCGCGGCACCTCCAGGACCATGAAGTCGATCTCGGCGAGCTGCGGCCAGCGTCGCTCCAGACGCTCCACGGAGTCCTGCACCAGATCCGCGAACACCTCGGCGCGGCTCGCGGCGAGGGGCACCTGGGGCGGCGCGACGGGGCCGCGCATGCCCCGGCCGTGACGGTCGCGGCGGCGGGGCCCGGGCGCGGCGGCGCGGGGCGGTACGGGGTTGTCCATCACTGACGAAGCGTAGTCCCCGCCGGGGCCGCGCGCCCGGCTCCACGCGCTGTCCGAAGACGGCGCGGCATGTCGCGGGATGACCATTCCAGCCAAGCTTGGGCTCGATTCCGTATCGTTCCGTGACCGTCGGCCTCGTGGCAATTGGCTTGGTTTGCACCGGGTGATGACCGGATCCTCTTCGGGCCCGCCGCGCGCCGGACGGTGTACTCCCAGGTCAGACAGGGGTGTTCAGAGATCGAAGTGAGCCGTCTCACAGCACGACACGGTGAGCCGACCCGGGGGAGAGTCGTCGCGGCCCGCTCAAGAGTGCGGTACCGTCCAACGTCGTGAGCCCTGTACGTCGCTGTTCGCGCACCGCTTGCGGCCGTCCCGCCGTCGCGACGCTGACGTACGTCTACGCCGACTCGACCGCGGTCCTCGGCCCGCTCGCCACCTACGCCGAACCCCACTGCTACGACCTGTGCGCGGAGCACTCCGCACGCCTCACCGCGCCCCGCGGCTGGGAGGTCGTCCGGCTGTCCGACGGGTCGGCCCCCTCCCGCCCCAGCGGCGACGACCTCGAGGCGCTCGCCAACGCGGTCCGCGAGGCGGCCCGCCCGCAGCAGCGCACGGCGGAGGCCGGCGGCGGCCCGCGCACCGCGGACCCGATGGAGGTCGCGCGCCGCGGCCACCTGCGGGTGCTGCGCTCACCCGACAACTGAGGCCGCGCCGCCCGCTCTTCACGGTCCGTGCACCCGTCCCGGGCCCCCCGCCGGCACGTCCGGCCATCCGTCCAATCATGCGCGCGTGGAGCACGGCGACTGCTCGAGCCTCAGGTCGGTGGGTGTGCGCCCGCGCGGCCCCTTCACAGCGAATGATCGGTTCGGGCGGGTAGTTTGAGGGCCACTGCTCGAATTCCAGGAGGGTTGCCCGTGGCTGCTGATCTGTCGCAGATCGTGAAGGCGTACGACATCCGCGGAGTCGTCCCCGACCAGTGGGACGAGCCGCTGGCCGAGCTGTTCGGGGCGGCCTTCGCTCGGGTGACCAACGCGGACGCGATCGTGATCGGTCACGACATGAGGCCCTCGTCGCCCGGTCTCTCGCGCGCCTTCGCGCGCGGTGCCGCGGCGCTCGGCGTCGACGTCACCGAGATCGGCCTGTGCTCGACCGACCAGCTGTACTACGCGTCGGGCGCCTTCGACCTGCCCGGCGCCATGTTCACGGCCTCGCACAATCCCACCCAATACAACGGCATCAAGATGTGCCGGGCGGGCGCGGCCCCCGTCGGCCAGGACACGGGCCTCGGCGAGATCCGGGCACTCGTCGAGTCCTGGACCGACTCCGGCGCCCCCACCTCGGACGCCGCTCCGGGGACGATCACCCGGCGCGACACCCTGGAGGACTACGCGGCGTACCTCCGCGGCCTCGTCGACCTGACCTCCGTCCGCCCGCTGAAGGTCGTCGTCGACGCGGGCAACGGCATGGGCGGACACACCGTCCCCACCGTGTTCGCCGGCCTCCCGCTGGACCTCGTCCCGATGTACTTCGAGCTGGACGGCACGTTCCCGAACCACGAGGCCAACCCGCTCGACGCGAAGAACATCGTCGACCTCCAGAAGCGTGTCCGCGAGGAGGGCGCCGACCTCGGGCTCGCCTTCGACGGCGACGCCGACCGCTGCTTCGTGGTCGACGAGCACGGCGACCCCGTCCCGCCGTCCGCGATCACCGCCCTGGTCGCCGCCCGCGAACTGGCCAAGCACCCCGGCGGCACGGTCATCCACAACCTCATCACCTCCTGGTCGGTGCCCGAGGTCGTCCGGGAGAACGGCGGCAAGCCGGTCCGCACCCGCGTCGGCCACTCCTTCATCAAGGAGCAGATGGCGAAGACCGGCGCGATCTTCGGCGGCGAGCACTCCGCGCACTACTACTTCCGCGACTTCTGGAACGCGGACACCGGCATGCTGGCCGCGCTGCACGTCCTCGCCGCGCTCGGCGGCCAGGACGGCCCGCTCTCCGGCCTCGTCGCCCAGTACGACCGCTACGCCGGGTCCGGCGAGATCAACTCCACCGTCGACGACCAGACGGCCCGGCTCACCGCGATCAGGACCGCGTACGAGGGCCGCGAGGGCATCACCCTCGACGAACTCGACGGCCTCACGGTCACCGCCGACGACTGGTGGTTCAACGTCCGCCCGTCCAACACGGAGCCGCTCCTGCGCCTCAACGCGGAGGCACGCGACGAGCCGATGATGGCGAAGGTGCGGGACGAGGTCCTCGAGATCATCAGGGGCTGACCCGCCGGACATCCGGCAGCCGGATGCCGTTCCGGCCACGCGACGGGGTTTGGGTCCACGCCCCCGCCCCGTCGCCCGCGGCGGTACCCTGACCAGGCCGCATCCACCTGTTCGGAAGGACACCCCATGCCGCTCGAAGCCGGCCTCCTGGAGATCCTCGCCTGCCCGGCCTGCCACGCCCCGCTCACGGAGCAGGAGAGCGAGCTGGTCTGCACCGGCCAGGACTGCGGCCTTGCCTACCCCGTCCGGGACGGCATCCCCGTACTCCTCGTCGACGAGGCCCGCCGCCCCGCCTGAACGACGGACCGGTGACACACCGGTGATCGGAGCTGCCGTCCCATGTTCGACGAATCGCTGCTCGACGACCCCGAAACGCTGGCCCGCGTCGACCGGCGCGAACTGCTCCGCGGCGCGGCCGACGCCGGTGCCCGCGTCCGCACCGCCGTCCGGCACGCCACCGAGGCGGGGATTCCGGACCTGAAACCGGAGGGCCGGCCACGGGGTGTCCTGATCGCGGGCCCCGGCATGGCCGCCACCGGCGTCGCCGAGCTGCTCGGCACCCTCGCCGGCGCGAGCTGCCCCGTCACCCGGCTCACACCCGTCGGCGTCGCCCCCGCCGCGGGCGCACTGCGCTGGGAGCTCCCCGGCTGGGCAGGCTCCGTCGACCTGCTCCTGATCGCCACGCCCGACGGCTCGGAGCCCGGCCTGTCGCTCCTGGCCGAACAGGCCTACCGCCGGGGCTGCACCGTCGCCGCCGTCGCCCCGCCCAGATCGGCACTGACCGAGTCGGTGGACGGCACACACGGCCTGTTCGTACCGATGGCAACCGCCCCGTACGAACCGAACGAACCGCTGACCGCCTCCGCCCCCGGCGTCCTGTGGGCGCTGCTCACTCCGCTTCTCGCCCTCCTGGACCGCACCGGCCTGCTCTCCGCCCCGCCCGAGGCGCTGCACAAGGTCGCCGACCGGCTCGACCGCGTGGCCGAGCGCTGCGGCCCGGCCACCGCGACGTACAGCAACCCCGCCAAGACGCTCGCCAGTGAGCTGTCCGACGCGCTCCCGGTGATCTGGACGGAAGGCATCTCCGCGGGCCCCGCGGGCCGCCGGTTCACGGCCGCGCTCGCCGAACTCGCGGGCCGCCCCGCGCTCACCGCCGAACTGCCCGAGGCTCTCGCCTCCCACAGCGTCCTGCTCGCCGGGGCGCTCGCCGCAGGTGCCGACCCCGAGGACTTCTTCCGAGACCGGGTCGAGGAGCAACAGGCCCTGCACGCGCGCGTGGTGCTGCTCCGCGACCGGCCCACCGGCGGCCTCAGCGCGGCCCCGGCCGCCCGCGAACTGGCCCTCGGCCACGACACCGCGATCAGCGAGCTCGAACCGGAGGAGGGAAGCGAGCTGGAGACCCTCGCCGAACTGATCGCCATCACGGATTTCGCCGCCGTTTACCTCGCGCTCGCTTCGAGGGCCTGATCTTGACCACGCCGCGGTGCCCGGGTGACCGGGCGTGCCCCGACGGCACGGGTCCGGCCGTCCGCCCCCGACCCGCCCGCACATGAAGACCCGCGCCTGACGGCCGGCGCCCGCTGAGCAGCGTACGTACGGAGAAGACACGCGATGGACCGCCTCGACAACACCGTCCGCCCCTACGCCTGGGGTTCGACCACCGCCATCCCGCGGCTGCTCGGCGCGGAGCCGACCGGGGAACCGCAGGCGGAGATGTGGATGGGGGCCCACCCGGGCGCCCCCTCCCGCACCCCGCGCGGCCCCCTCGACAAGGTCGTCGAGGCGGCCCCCGAACAGGAACTGGGCCCGGCGGCCGTCGCCAAGTTCGGTCCCCGTCTGCCGTTCCTGCTGAAGATCCTCGCCGCCGGCGCCCCCCTGTCCCTCCAGGTGCACCCCGACCTCGCCCAGGCGAAGGCCGGTTACCAGGACGAGGAGACCCGCGGCATCCCGATCGACGCGGGCCACCGCAACTACAAGGACGCCAACCACAAGCCCGAACTGATCTGCGCGCTCACGGAGTTCGACGGGCTGTGCGGCTTCCGCGCCCCCGACGCGGCCGCCCGGCTGCTCGCCGCCCTGGAAGTGGACTCCCTCAAGCCGTACGTCGACCTCCTGCATGCCCACCCCGAGGAGGCCGCCCTGCGCGAGGTGCTGACGGCTCTGCTCACCGCCGACCCCGAGGAGATGGCCCACACCGTCACCGAGGCCGCGGCCGCCTGCGCCCGCCTCGGCGGCGACCACGCCCCGTACGCCGGCATCGCCCACCACTACCCGGGCGACCCCGGCGTCATCGCCGCGATGCTCCTGAACCACGTCCGGCTGCAGCCCGGCGAGGCCCTGTTCCTCGGCGCCGGCGTCCCGCACGCCTACCTCGACGGACTCGGCGTCGAGATCATGGCCAACTCGGACAACGTGCTGCGCTGCGGCCTCACCCCCAAGCACGTCGACGTCCCGGAACTCCTGCGCATCGTCCGCTTCGAGGCGAGCGAGCCCGGTGTACTGCGCCCGGAGGCCTCCCCGGACGGCGAGGAGGTCTATGCAACCCCCATCGACGAGTTCCGCCTCTCGCGTTACGTGCTGCCCGAGAGCACCGCCCCGCACGACCTCACCCGCGCGACCCCGCAGATCCTGCTGTGCACGGCCGGTTCCGTGCGGGCCGGCGGGTTCACGCTGTCACCGGGCGAGTCCGTGTTCGTACCGGCGGGCGAAGCGGCCGAGGTGTCCGGGCCGGGCACGGTCTTCCGGGCGACCGTCGTCGCCTGATCGCGTTCGGGCGACGGCCTGACGGGCACTAGTCGGAGCGGGCTGCAACAATGGCCCATCGCAAAGGGCGGGCAAAGGCCCGGTGACTGGCAGAGGGCGAAGGGACACCCCGGACACATGAGCGCGTCAGGCGGCACCAAAGCGATCGTGGCGGCACTCGGCGCCAACCTCGCGATCGCGGCATCGAAGTTCGTGGCGTTCCTCTTCAGCGGGTCGTCCTCGATGCTCGCCGAGTCCGTGCACTCGCTCGCCGACTCCGGCAACCAGGCCCTGCTCCTGGTCGGCGGCAAGAAGGCCCAGCGCGAGGCGACCCCCCAGCACCCCTTCGGCTACGGGCGCGAACGCTACATCTACGCCTTCCTCGTCTCCATCGTCCTCTTCTCGGTCGGCGGCATGTTCGCGCTCTACGAGGGCTACGAGAAGATCAAGCACCCGCACGAGCTGGAGAACTGGTACTGGCCCGTGGGCGTCCTGATCTTCGCGATCATCGCCGAGGGCTTCTCCTTCCGCACCGCCATCAAGGAGTCCAACCCGCACCGCGGAAACGACTCGTGGAAGCAGTTCATCCGCCACGCCAAGGCGCCCGAGCTGCCGGTCGTCCTGCTGGAGGACTTCGGCGCGCTGGTCGGCCTGGTCCTGGCGCTCGGCGGCGTCGGCCTGGCCCTGGCCACCGGCAACGGCGTCTGGGACGGCGTCGGCACCCTCTGCATCGGCATCCTGCTCATCCTGATCGCGCTCGTGCTCGCGGCCGAGACCAAGTCCCTGCTGCTCGGTGAGGCGGCGGGTCTGGACACGGTCAAGAAGATCGAGACGGCCCTCGTCGACAGCAGCACCGTCACCGGCATCATCCACATGCGCACGCTCCACCTCGGCCCCGAGGAACTCCTGGTCGCCGCGAAGATCGCGGTGAAGCACGACGAGACGGCCGGAGAGGTGGCCTCCGCCATCAACGCCGCCGAGGCCCGCATCCGCGAGGCGGTCCCGATCGCCCGCGTCATCTACCTGGAGCCGGACATCTACAGCGAGGCCGAGGCCGTCAAGGGCCCGGACCGCGAGGCGACGCCCGGCGGACCGGCCCAGGTCACCGAGCACTGACACCGCGACGGACGGCGCCCGCCCCGAATGCATTCGAGGCGGGCGCCGTCCGTTCCGCTTCCCGCTGGGACCGGCGCCCTCCGCTCCTGGTTCGCCGTGGCCGGGCGGCCGGCACGACGGCCGGGTCGGGCCCTGCCCGCCGTCGCTTTCGCCGGGTGCGGCCCGGCCGCGGACGGAGGCGGACTGGGGCCGCCGGGCCCACCGGTGTAGCTTGGTGACCGAGCCAGACGTCGCTGCTGATGGCGGTCGGGCGGCCCCACGAGGGCCGGCCGAGGGAGAGAGGGCCTCCGACGGACTGCGCTGCGCGCACCGCGGCATGCCCGTGACCCCCCGTGGGCAGGCGTGTGCCCGACGCCGCGCAGACCAGCCGTACCCACCTCGACCCAACCTCCGAGGAGCAGCTCCTTATGACCACTGTCGACAACCGACAGGACTTCAAGGTCGCCGATCTCTCCCTGGCCGCATTCGGCCGCAAGGAGATCACCCTCGCCGAGCACGAGATGCCCGGCCTGATGTCGATCCGCAAGGAGTACGCCGAGACGCAGCCCCTGGCGGGCGCCCGTGTCACCGGCTCCCTGCACATGACGGTGCAGACCGCCGTCCTCATCGAGACCCTGGTCGCCCTGGGCGCCGAGGTCCGCTGGGCCTCCTGCAACATCTTCTCCACCCAGGACCACGCCGCCGCCGCCATCGCGGTCGGCCCGAACGGCACGCCCGAGAACCCGCAGGGCGTCCCGGTCTTCGCCTGGAAGGGCGAGACCCTGGAGGAGTACTGGTGGTGCACGGAGCAGGCCCTGACCTGGCCGAACACCCCCAGCGGCGGCCCGAACATGATCCTGGACGACGGCGGTGACGCCACCCTCCTCGTCCACAAGGGCGTCGAGTACGAGAAGGCCGGCAAGGTCCCCTCGCTCGACACCGCCGAGTCCGAGGAGCACCACGCCGTCCTCGAGCTGCTGCACCGCACCATCACCGACGGCTCGCAGAAGTGGACCCAGCTCGCCTCGGAGATCCGCGGCGTGACCGAGGAGACCACGACCGGCGTCCACCGCCTCTACGAGATGCACCGCGATGGCACCCTGCTGTTCCCGGCGATCAACGTGAACGACGCCGTGACCAAGTCGAAGTTCGACAACAAGTACGGCTGCCGCCACTCCCTGATCGACGGCATCAACCGCGCCACCGACGTCCTCATCGGCGGCAAGACCGCGGTCGTCTGCGGCTACGGCGACGTGGGCAAGGGCTGCGCGGAGTCCCTGCGCGGCCAGGGCGCCCGCGTGATCATCACCGAGATCGACCCGATCTGCGCCCTGCAGGCGGCGATGGACGGCTACCAGGTCACCACCCTCGACGACGTCGTCGAGCAGGCCGACATCTTCGTCACCACCACGGGCAACAAGGACATCATCATGGCCGCCGACATGGCCAAGATGAAGCACCAGGCGATCGTGGGCAACATCGGCCACTTCGACAACGAGATCGACATGGCCGGCCTCGCCCGCATCCCCGGCATCGTCAAGGACGAGGTCAAGCCGCAGGTCCACACCTGGACCTTCCCCGACGGCAAGGTGCTCATCGTCCTGTCCGAGGGCCGCCTGCTGAACCTGGGCAACGCGACCGGTCACCCGTCGTTCGTCATGTCCAACTCCTTCGCGGACCAGACGCTGGCCCAGATCGAGCTGTTCACCAAGCCCGACGAGTACCCGACCGACGTCTACGTGCTCCCCAAGCACCTCGACGAGAAGGTCGCCCGTCTCCACCTCGACGCGCTCGGCGTGAAGCTCACCAAGCTCCGCCCCGAGCAGGCCGCGTACATCGGTGTCGAGGTCGACGGCCCGTTCAAGTCGGACCACTACCGCTACTGAGCCCACACCTCAGTACCTGGTGAGCGCGCCCGTGCACTGACGCGCCGACCAGCAGCAGGTCCCAGGCAGGCCCCCGCACCCCGGTGCCGGGGGCCTGTCCGTTGCCGGACCGATCCCGGAGGATCCAGGACCCCCATGCCCCGCGGCCGCTATTCGCTCCACGACCCGCACGACCACACCCCCCTCGCCGAAGAACACTTCCACTGCGCGCCCGGCCCCTCCGGCTGGCGCTACGTCTCCCAGCTCACCACCCCCTCCGGCGACCACGCCGGCTCCGTCGACCTCACCCTCGACGACCTCGGCCGCCCCATCCGGCTCGAACTGCACGCCGCGAGCTGGCAGGTCCGCGGCGCCGCGCTCGACGGCGTCACCTGGGTCCGCACCGACCCCGCCGGCACCGAGGCAACCGAAGGCAATGTCCCCGCCCACGCCTTCACCGGGACGTCCCCGGCGTTCCTCGTCGCCACCGCTCGTCTGCTGCGCCTCACCCCCGGTGCCTCCGCGACGCGCGTACGCCTCGTCGCCTTCACCGACCCGGTCCTGGCCCCCCGCACCCTCGACCAGTCCTGGGCCTTGATCTCGAGAGAAGCACACGCCACTGACAACGGCCCGCTGACGGTGGACAACTACCAGGTCACAGCCCTGGACACCGGCGAGCAGAGCGCCGTTCACCTCGCCGGCGACGTGGTCCTGGCCGCGCCCGGCATCGAGCTGGAACACCTGGAGACACCGCCGTCGTCGTTCGACTGACGCGGCGCGGCGAGGAACGGAGTGAGGGACGGGCCCCGGTCCTCGGCGAGAGCCGGAACTCCGCCGTGCCGCGACGGTCAGGCGGGCGGAGCGAAGCCGGTGGCGGGCCGCTCGGATCCGGTGCCGGCCCGGTCGGATTCCCTGCCCTGGCGCTCGAAGGGGCCCTGGCGCTCGTTCGGCTGCTGGGCGCCTGCCCAGGGCTGCCCCGGCCGGTCGGCGGGCGGTACGGGCTGCCCCGGCTGTTCGATGGACGGTACGGGCTGTCCCGGCCGGTCGGCGGGCCACACGGGCCGGTGCGGCTGTTCCACAGTGGGGAAGGCCGGGCCCGGCCCGCCCGTCATCACCGGACCGGCCGCTGCCGGATAGGGCCCCGCTGCCGGATAGGCCCCCGGCACGGCCGCACCGATGCTCACACCACCCGGCCTCCCGCCCATGGCGCCGCCCCCGCCGAACACCCGGCGGACCTCCCGCGCCTGCCGCTCGTGCACCACCGCCGCCAGATAGGCGGCCGGGGGAACCCCCTGCGGCGCCGCGGTACCCGTGCACGACGCGAGATCCCCGGCGAGCCGCTGCGCCATCGTCCAGCCGACCTGCGGGTCCAGCTGCCGCATCCGCGTCAGGTACTGACGGACGGCGAGCCACAACCCGTCGGGGACGGCGGAGAGGTCCAGCTCGGAGAACCGGCCCACCAGCCAGGGCGGCGGCGGGGGCACGAAGGCCGCCCGCCCGGCAGGCACCCGCTCCCGCACGACCAGCGTCCCGGCGAACACGTCACCGAGCCGCCGCCCCCGCGCCGAGACGAGCGAGGCGATGCACGCGACGACCCCGAACGTCATCAGGATCTCGACGACACCGACCGCACCCCGCACCAGCGCGTGCCGGAACCGGATCGGCCCCCCGTCGTCGCGCACCACCCGCAGCCCGCACGCCAGCTTCCCGAGCGAGCGCCCGTGGCTGAGGGTCTCCACCGCGATGGGCCCGCCCACCAGCACCAGAAGGAAGGAGCCGATCGAGACCGCCATCTGCGCCGCCTCGTCCAGGCTCGCGGTGGAGATCACCAGGACGACGGTCACCAGGACGTAGACGACCATGGCCACGACCAGGTCGAGCAACACCGCCAGGCCTCGGCTCGGGAGTTTCGCGGGGCGCAACTCCAGCGCCACCGCCTCGCCCGTCACCAGCTCACTCACACGCGCCGTCCTTCCCTGACCTGCCCCGAGAACCGCCAGTCTGCCAAGCTGAGGGCGCATCGCGCCGCGGTACGACAAGCTGACACGCAGTACGAGAGGACGAGGAGCAGCAGAACCGATGGACCTCGACGTCTTCGTGTCCACCCACCGCGCCGAGTGGGACCGCCTCGAAGCCCTGCTCGGCCGTCAGCGCCGGCTGAACGGCGCCGAGGCCGACGAGCTCGTCACCCTCTACCAACGCACCGCCACCCACCTCTCCCTGATCCAGTCCAGCGCACCGGACCCTCAGCTGACCGGACGCCTGAGCCAGTTGGTGGCACGCGCGCGCAGTGCGGTGACCGGCACCCGCCGCGCCTCCTGGCGCGACGTCACTCGCTTCCTGACCCACGGCTTTCCCGCCGCCGTCCACCGCTCCCGGCACTGGTGGGTCCCCACGGCGCTGCTCTCCACGGTGGTCGCGGCCCTCCTGGGGTGGTGGATCGGTGCGCACCCCGAGGTCCAGTCCTCGATCGCGGCTCCCGGCGAGCTGCGCGAGCTCACCCGTCCCGGTGGAGAGTACGAGACCTACTACTCCAGCCATCCGGCGGCATCCTTCGCCGCCCAGGTCTGGACGAACAACGCCCAGGCCGCCGCGATGTGCCTGGTCCTCGGTGTCTTCCTGGGACTCCCCGTCCTGTGGATCCTCTTCCAGAACATGCTCAACCTGGGGGTCGGCATCGGCCTGATGTCGTCGGCCGGGCGCTTCGACACGTTCCTCGGCCTGATCCTTCCGCACGGCCTGCTGGAGCTGACCGCTGTCTTCGTCGCCGCCGGCACGGGTCTGCGCCTCGGCTGGACCCTGATCGACCCGGGCCCGCGGTCCCGCCGTGCCGCCCTGGCCGAGGAGGGCCGGGCGGCCCTGGGCATGGCCATCGGCCTCGCCCTGGTGCTGTTCGTCTCCGGCGCCATCGAAGGCTTCGTCACCCCCTCCGGCCTGCCGACCTGGGCCCGAATAAGCATCGGCGTCGTCGCTGAGCTGGCGTTCCTCGCGTACGTCTATGTCCTGGGCGGCCGCGCGGCACGCTCCGGCGAGACCGGTGACGTCGAGGCCGCCGAACGCAGCGCCACTGTCCCGACAGCCGCCTGATGTGCGTTCGCCGTCGCTGAGCTGCTAGTCTCCTCTTCGCCCCAAGGGACCTGTTGACACGGGACCTGTGGGGAGGTAGATTTGAACAGTTGCCTAGAACTGGACACGTCCGGTGGCAGCGGTTAGTTTCTATCTGCTTCCGGAGACAATCGATTTCCGGGAAGCCACTCCCGATGATTCAGAAATGACGCCGGTAAGTCCGGCCCAGAACTTCTGATAAAGTCGGAACCGCCGGAAAGGGAAACGCGAAAGCGGAAACCTGGAAAGCACCGAGGAAATCGGAACCGGAAACGGTCTGATAGAGTCGGAAACGCAAGACCGAAGGGAAGCGCCCGGAGGAAAGCCCGAGAGGGTGAGTACAAAGGAAGCGTCCGTTCCTTGAGAACTCAACAGCGTGCCAAAAATCAACGCCAGATATGTTGATACCCCGTCTCCAGCATCAGCTGGGACGAGGTTCCTTTGAAGAAAACATCAGCGAGGACGCTGTGAACCTTCCGATTATTCCTCGGGAGGTTCCGCTCTCGTGATGCTCTCCCGATTACGGGAAAACATTCACGGAGAGTTTGATCCTGGCTCAGGACGAACGCTGGCGGCGTGCTTAACACATGCAAGTCGAACGATGAACCACTTCGGTGGGGATTAGTGGCGAACGGGTGAGTAACACGTGGGCAATCTGCCCTTCACTCTGGGACAAGCCCTGGAAACGGGGTCTAATACCGGATAACACTCCCACAGGCATCTGTGGGGGTTAAAAGCTCCGGCGGTGAAGGATGAGCCCGCGGCCTATCAGCTTGTTGGTGAGGTAGTGGCTCACCAAGGCGACGACGGGTAGCCGGCCTGAGAGGGCGACCGGCCACACTGGGACTGAGACACGGCCCAGACTCCTACGGGAGGCAGCAGTGGGGAATATTGCACAATGGGCGAAAGCCTGATGCAGCGACGCCGCGTGAGGGATGACGGCCTTCGGGTTGTAAACCTCTTTCAGCAGGGAAGAAGCGAAAGTGACGGTACCTGCAGAAGAAGCGCCGGCTAACTACGTGCCAGCAGCCGCGGTAATACGTAGGGCGCAAGCGTTGTCCGGAATTATTGGGCGTAAAGAGCTCGTAGGCGGTCTGTCGCGTCGGATGTGAAAGCCCGGGGCTTAACCCCGGGTCTGCATTCGATACGGGCAGACTAGAGTGTGGTAGGGGAGATCGGAATTCCTGGTGTAGCGGTGAAATGCGCAGATATCAGGAGGAACACCGGTGGCGAAGGCGGATCTCTGGGCCATTACTGACGCTGAGGAGCGAAAGCGTGGGGAGCGAACAGGATTAGATACCCTGGTAGTCCACGCCGTAAACGGTGGGAACTAGGTGTTGGCGACATTCCACGTCGTCGGTGCCGCAGCTAACGCATTAAGTTCCCCGCCTGGGGAGTACGGCCGCAAGGCTAAAACTCAAAGGAATTGACGGGGGCCCGCACAAGCAGCGGAGCATGTGGCTTAATTCGACGCAACGCGAAGAACCTTACCAAGGCTTGACATACACCGGAAAGCATCAGAGATGGTGCCCCCCTTGTGGTCGGTGTACAGGTGGTGCATGGCTGTCGTCAGCTCGTGTCGTGAGATGTTGGGTTAAGTCCCGCAACGAGCGCAACCCTTGTTCTGTGTTGCCAGCATGCCCTTCGGGGTGATGGGGACTCACAGGAGACTGCCGGGGTCAACTCGGAGGAAGGTGGGGACGACGTCAAGTCATCATGCCCCTTATGTCTTGGGCTGCACACGTGCTACAATGGCAGGTACAATGAGCTGCGAAGCCGCGAGGCGGAGCGAATCTCAAAAAGCCTGTCTCAGTTCGGATTGGGGTCTGCAACTCGACCCCATGAAGTCGGAGTTGCTAGTAATCGCAGATCAGCATTGCTGCGGTGAATACGTTCCCGGGCCTTGTACACACCGCCCGTCACGTCACGAAAGTCGGTAACACCCGAAGCCGGTGGCCCAACCCCTTGTGGGAGGGAGCTGTCGAAGGTGGGACTGGCGATTGGGACGAAGTCGTAACAAGGTAGCCGTACCGGAAGGTGCGGCTGGATCACCTCCTTTCTAAGGAGCACTTCTTACCGG
>NZ_JBWKDS010000040.1:74242-76131 GCF_056435845.1 Streptomyces sp. NPDC043867
GTTCGGGGTGATGGGTGGTTGGTCGTTGTTTGAGAACTGCACAGTGGACGCGAGCATCTGTGGCCAAGTTTTTAAGGGCGCACGGTGGATGCCTTGGCACCAGGAACCGATGAAGGACGTGGGAGGCCACGATAGTCCCCGGGGAGCCGTCAACCAGGCTTTGATCCGGGGGTTTCCGAATGGGGAAACCCGGCAGTCGTCATGGGCTGTCACCCATACCTGAACACATAGGGTATGTGGAGGGAACGCGGGGAAGTGAAACATCTCAGTACCCGCAGGAAGAGAAAACAACCGTGATTCCGGGAGTAGTGGCGAGCGAAACTGGATGAGGCTAAACCTACGACGTGTGAGACCCGGCAGGGGTTGCGTCGTGGGGGTTGTGGGATTTCTCTTTTACGGTCTGCCGGCCGTGAGACGAGTCAGAAACCGTTGATGTAGGCGAAGGACATGCGAAAGGTCCGGCGTAGAGGGTAAGACCCCCGTAGTCGAAACGTCAACGGCTCGTTTGAGAAACACCCAAGTAGCACGGGGCCCGAGAAATCCCGTGTGAATCTGGCGGGACCACCCGCTAAGCCTAAATATTCCCTGGTGACCGATAGCGGATAGTACCGTGAGGGAATGGTGAAAAGTACCGCGGGAGCGGAGTGAAATAGTACCTGAAACCGTGTGCCTACAAGCCGTGGGAGCGTCGCTGTATGTGCTTGCACATACAGTCGTGACTGCGTGCCTTTTGAAGAATGAGCCTGCGAGTTTGCGGTGTGTTGCGAGGTTAACCCGTGTGGGGAAGCCGTAGCGAAAGCGAGTCCGAATAGGGCGATTCAGTAGCGCGCTCAAGACCCGAAGCGGAGTGATCTAGCCATGGGCAGGTTGAAGCGGAGGTAAGACTTCGTGGAGGACCGAACCCACCAGGGTTGAAAACCTGGGGGATGACCTGTGGTTAGGGGTGAAAGGCCAATCAAACTCCGTGATAGCTGGTTCTCCCCGAAATGCATTTAGGTGCAGCGTCGTGTGTTTCTTGCCGGAGGTAGAGCACTGGATAGGCGATGGGCCCTACCGGGTTACTGACCTTAGCCAAACTCCGAATGCCGGTAAGTGAGAGCACGGCAGTGAGACTGTGGGGGATAAGCTCCATGGTCGAGAGGGAAACAGCCCAGAGCATCGACTAAGGCCCCTAAGCGTACGCTAAGTGGGAAAGGATGTGGAGTCGCACAGACAACCAGGAGGTTGGCTTAGAAGCAGCCACCCTTGAAAGAGTGCGTAATAGCTCACTGGTCTAGTGATTCCGCGCCGACAATGTAGCGGGGCTCAAGCGTACCGCCGAAGTCGTGTCATTCCAGCACATACCCCCAACGGGGGCTGGGATGGGTAGGGGAGCGTCGTGTGCCGGGTGAAGCCGCAGCGGAAGCTAGTGGTGGACGGTTCACGAGTGAGAATGCAGGCATGAGTAGCGATACACACGTGAGAAACGTGTGCGCCGATTGACTAAGGGTTCCTGGGTCAAGCTGATCTGCCCAGGGTAAGTCGGGACCTAAGGCGAGGCCGACAGGCGTAGTCGATGGATAACCGGTTGATATTCCGGTACCCGCTGTGAAGCGTCAAACATTGAACCAGGCGATGCTAAGTCCGTGAAGCCGTTCCGGACCCTTCGGGGAAAGGAAAGTGGTGGAGCCGACGGACCAGACCTGTAGTAGGTGAGTGATGGGGTGACGCAGGAAGGTAGTCCATCCCGGGCGGTGGTTGTCCCGGGGTAAGGGTGTAGGCCGTGCGATAGGTAAATCCGTCGCACATTAAGGCTGAGACCTGATGCCGAGCCGATTGTGGTGAAGTGGATGATCCTATGCTGTCGAGAAAAGCCTCTAGCGAGTTTCATGGCGGCCCGTACCCTAAAC
>NZ_JBWKDS010000040.1:76229-77622 GCF_056435845.1 Streptomyces sp. NPDC043867
CCTGAGACCTGATGCCGAGCCGATTGTGGTGAAGTGGATGATCCTATGCTGTCGAGAAAAGCCTCTAGCGAGTTTCATGGCGGCCCGTACCCTAAACCGACTCAGGTGGTCAGGTAGAGAATACCGAGGCGTTCGGGTGAACTATGGTTAAGGAACTCGGCAAAATGCCCCCGTAACTTCGGGAGAAGGGGGGCCATCACTGGTGAGAGCACTTGCTGCTCGAGCTGGGGGTGGCCGCAGAGACCAGCGAGAAGCGACTGTTTACTAAAAACACAGGTCCGTGCGAAGCCGTAAGGCGATGTATACGGACTGACGCCTGCCCGGTGCTGGAACGTTAAGGGGACCGGTTAGTGCGCTTTCGGGCGTGCGAAGCTGAGAACTTAAGCGCCAGTAAACGGCGGTGGTAACTATAACCATCCTAAGGTAGCGAAATTCCTTGTCGGGTAAGTTCCGACCTGCACGAATGGCGTAACGACTTCTCGACTGTCTCAACCATAGGCCCGGTGAAATTGCACTACGAGTAAAGATGCTCGTTTCGCGCAGCAGGACGGAAAGACCCCGGGACCTTTACTACAGTTTGATATTGGTGTTCGGTTCGGCTTGTGTAGGATAGGTGGGAGACTGTGAACTCTGAGCGCCAGCTCAGGGGGAGTCATCGTTGAAATACCACTCTGGTCGTGCTGGATGTCTAACCTGGGTCCGTGATCCGGATCAGGGACAGTGTCTGATGGGTAGTTTAACTGGGGCGGTTGCCTCCCAAAGAGTAACGGAGGCGCCCAAAGGTTCCCTCAGCCTGGTTGGTAATCAGGTGTTGAGTGTAAGTGCACAAGGGAGCTTGACTGTGAGACCGACGGGTCGAGCAGGGACGAAAGTCGGGACTAGTGATCCGGCGGTGGCTTGTGGAAGCGCCGTCGCTCAACGGATAAAAGGTACCCCGGGGATAACAGGCTGATCTTCCCCAAGAGTCCATATCGACGGGATGGTTTGGCACCTCGATGTCGGCTCGTCGCATCCTGGGGCTGGAGTCGGTCCCAAGGGTTGGGCTGTTCGCCCATTAAAGCGGTACGCGAGCTGGGTTTAGAACGTCGTGAGACAGTTCGGTCCCTATCCGCTGTGCGCGTAGGAATATTGAGAAGGGCTGTCCCTAGTACGAGAGGACCGGGACGGACGAACCTCTGGTGTGCCAGTTGTCCTGCCAAGGGCATGGCTGGTTGGCTACGTTCGGGAGGGATAACCGCTGAAAGCATCTAAGCGGGAAGCCTGCTTCGAGATGAGTATTCCCACCCCCTTTGAGGGGTTAAGGCTCCCAGTAGACGACTGGGTTGATAGGCCAGATCTGGAAGCACCGCAAGGTGTGGAGGTGACTGGTACTAATAGGCCGAGGGCTTGTCCT
>NZ_JBWKDS010000041.1:0-40929 GCF_056435845.1 Streptomyces sp. NPDC043867
CTGCGTGACGTCGCGGAGAACCGCGAGCTCGGCGACGTCACCACGCTCACCGACTCCACGGTGATGGACCTCATCCAGGAGAAGCTGCCGGCGGCGCCCAGCGAGGACTGAGGTCACGGCCGAGAGGCCTGAGCATGCCCCCGAGGGCACCCGGCGCCGCGCCGGGTGCCCTCTTTGTGTTTAATGTGAAGATCACCGGATCCGTCCCGCAGCACCTTAGGTAAGCTAAGGAACGCATCAACAACGTCATACGTGGACCCAAGGTGCGCCGGGAAGTCTGGTCGGCATGTGCTCAGCCCTGCCCACCGACCGGAGGTCGCCCCGTGACCGCGCCCAGCACCGCCACCCGCAAGTTCCTCGGCCGGCTCTCGCTGCCCGAGCGGAACTTCGTCGCGAACGCGCTGCGCGCCGAGACCGTCGGCGGCATCCTGCTGCTCGTCGCCGCGATCGCCGCGTTGATCTGGGCGAACGTACCCGCGCTGCACGACAGCTACGAGAGCGTCCGCGACTTCCGCCTCGGCCCCGCCGCGCTCGGACTCGACCTGTCCGTCGAGCACTGGGCGGCCGACGGCCTCCTCGCCGTCTTCTTCTTCGTCGCCGGCATCGAACTCAAGCGGGAACTGGTCGCGGGCGACCTGCGGGATCCGAAGGCCGCGCTGCTGCCGGTCGTCGCCGCGCTCTGCGGCATGGCCGTACCGGCGCTCGTCTACACCCTCGTCAACGTCACCGGCGGCGGCTCCCTCCAGGGCTGGGCGGTCCCGACCGCGACCGACATCGCCTTCGCGCTGGCCGTCCTCGCCGTCCTCGGCACGTCCCTGCCCTCGGCCCTGCGCGCCTTCCTGCTCACGCTCGCCGTCGTCGACGACCTGTTCGCCATCCTGATCATCGCGGTGTTCTTCACCGACCGGCTGAACTTCCCGGCGCTCGGCGGCGCCGTCGTGGGCCTCGCCGTCTTCTGGCTGCTGCTGCGCAAGGGGGTACACGGCTGGTACGTGTACGTCCCGCTGGCCCTCGTCATCTGGGGGCTGATGTACAACAGCGGCATCCACGCCACCATCGCCGGTGTCGCGATGGGCCTGATGCTGCGCTGCCACCGGGTGGAGGGCGCGGGACCGGACGGCAAGCCCGAGGAGCAGTCCCCCGGCGAGCGCGTCGAACACCTGGTGCGCCCTGTGTCGGCAGGACTCGCCGTTCCGCTGTTCGCCCTGTTCAGCGCGGGTGTCGCGATGTCCGGCGGCGCCCTGGGCGCCGTCTTCACCCGGCCCGAGACGCTCGGTGTGATCCTCGGCCTGGTCGTCGGCAAGACGGTCGGTATCTTCGGCGGGACCTGGCTGACGGCCCGTTTCACCCGGGCCTCCCTGAGCGAGGACCTCGCCTGGCCGGACGTCCTCGCGGTCTCCTCCCTCGCCGGCATCGGCTTCACCGTCTCGCTGCTCATCGACGAACTGGCCTTCGCGGGTGACCCGGTGCTCGCCGACGAGGTCAAGGCCGCCGTCCTCATCGGCTCCCTGATCGCGGCCGTACTCGCCGGGACGCTGCTGAAGGTACGGAACGCCAAGTACCGCCACCTGTGCGAGGCCGAGGAGCGCGACGAGGACAGCGACGGCATCCCCGACATCTACGAACTGGACAACCCGGCGTACCACTTGCGCATGGCCGACATCTACGAGAAGAAGGCGGCCGAGCACCGCAGGCTGGCCGCGGAAAAGGCGGCCGAGCGACGCGCGCTTGCCGAAGTGAAGGGCGGGGCAGGCGAGGAGAACGCCGGTCCGGCATGATCTGACGGGACCGCACCATTCCATGCAGAAGAGGGAGATCGCGATGAGCGCACCCGACGGCAGCCCGGTCGGCGCCGAACGCAGCATCGGCCAGTTGTTCGCCTCGGCGACGACCGAGATGTCCGCGCTGGTGCACGACGAGATCGCGCTGGCGAAGGCGCAGCTCAGGCAGGACGTCAAGCGCGGGGCGGTCAGCGGGGGCGCGTTCTCCGCGGCCGGCGCGGTGCTGATCTTCTCCCTGCCGATGCTGAGCTTCGCCCTGGCGTACGCCATCCGGACCTGGAGCGACTGGAACCTCGCCGTCTGCTTCCTGCTCTCCTTCGCCGCGAACGTGCTGGTCGCCGGGGTGCTCGCGCTGATCGGTGTCGTCTTCGCGAAGAAGGCCAAGAAGGGCAAGGGCCCGCAGAAGGTCGCCGCCTCGATGAAGGAGTCGGCGGGCGTCCTGCAGAACGCCAGGCCGCACCCGCGTGAGGTGACCGCCCACGAGCGTGTCCCGGAGGCCATCGAGGCTGTGGCACGCTCATCCTCATGACCGACCCCGCCACACCTTCGGCTCCACCCGCTTCAGTCGTACGGCTCGACGTGCCCGGCGGGAAAGAGGTCGTCCACCGGGACGTCGCGGCCAACGGCGCGCGCTTCCACATCGCCGAGATGGGCGACGGGCCGCTCGTTCTCCTGCTGCACGGCTTCCCGCAGTTCTGGTGGGCCTGGCGGCATCAGATGGCGGCTCTCGCCGACGCGGGTTTCCGCGCGGTGGCCATGGACCTGCGGGGCGTCGGCGGCAGCGACCGCACCCCGCGCGGCTACGACCCGGCGAACCTCGCCCTCGACATCACCGGGGTCGTCCGGTCACTAGGCGAGCCCGACGCCGCGCTCGTCGGCCACGACCTGGGCGGCTACCTGGCGTGGACGGCCGCCGTGATGCGCCCGAAGCTCGTCCGCCGGCTGGCGGTGTCCTCGATGCCCCACCCCCGCCGCTGGCGCTCGGCCATGCTCTCGGACGTCAAGCAGACGACCGCGGGTTCCTACATCTGGGGGTTCCAGCGGCCGTGGATCCCCGAGCGTCAACTCGTCGCCGACGACGCCGCTCTGGTGGGCCGTCTGATGCGGGACTGGTCGGGTCCGCGCCTGCCGGACGACGAGGCCGTGGAGACGTACCGGCGCGCCATGTGCATCCCGTCGACGGCGCACTGCGCGATCGAGCCGTACCGCTGGATGGTGCGTTCGATGGCGCGCCCGGACGGCATCCAGTTCAACCGGCGCATGAAGCGGCCGCTGCGGGTGCCGACGCTCCATCTGCACGGTTCGCTGGACCCGGTGATGCGCACGCGCAGCGCCGCGGGCTCCGGCCAGTACGTCGAAGCCCCGTACCGCTGGCGGCTGTTCGACGGACTGGGGCACTTCCCGCACGAGGAGGACCCGGTGGCATTTTCCACCGAGCTCATCAACTGGCTGAAGGACCCCGAACCCGACCGCTGACGAGTCCCGCGGGCGTCCGGTAGATGGGCGTTCGAACCCGTTCGGCATCCAGCAGGGAACGCTTGTCCTTCGAACAGCCAAATGCCTCGCGCATAGGCCAATTGGGGGCCCGGGAGGCGGTTACCGACCATGAGGCCCGGGCAGACGTCGGGGTATGGGCTGGACGCACGACTACAGTGACGCAGCACGCACCCGTCGCTCGGCCACGGGCCTGAGCTACCACCGGAGGGGTGCCCCGCAGCTGCAGGGCACGGACCTCAGGCTGGGAATCCCGCACATCCTGCGCCGCCGGGCCCGCTGGGTCTCGGCGCGGCTGCGTCATCCCCGCGGCTGACCCGCCGACCGGACGCCACGGCTCTTCGGCCCGGCTGGCCGGACAGCTTCCGCCTCGTCAGAGCGCGCAGCTGTCGCTGTCCACCTGCTGGTTCGCCGTACGACCCTTGGTGATGTCCTCCCGGACCTCGTCCGCCGTCAGCGCGTAGCCGGTGTCGTCGTTGTCGAGGGACTTGGCGAACACCACGCCGTACACCTTGCCTTCGGGCGTGAGCAGCGGTCCGCCGGAGTTTCCCTGACGCACGACGGCGTAGAGCGAGTAGACGTCGCGCCGGACCGTGCCGCGGTGGTAGATGTCCGGGCCGTTGGCGGTGAGCCGGCCGCGCACCCGCGCGGGCTGCACGTTGTACGCCCCGTTCTGCGGGAAGCCCGCGACGATCGCGCCGTCGTCCCTGGTCGCGTCCTTGGACGTGAACTGCAGGGTCGGCGCGCGCAGGTTCGGCACGTCCAGTACGGCGATGTCACGCTCCCAGTCGTACAGGACGACCGTCGCATCGTACTTCCGGCCCTCGCCGCCTATCTGGACCGTGGGCTCGTCGACACCGCCGACCACGTGCGCGTTGGTCATGACGCGGCGCTCGCCGAAGACGAAGCCGGTGCCTTCGAGGACCTTGCCGCAACTCTGGGCGGTGCCCATGACCTTGACGATGGACTTCTGCGCGCGCTTGGCCACCGCGCTGTTGGCGAGCGCCGGGTCGGGGGGCTGGACCTCGGTGATCGGTTCGTTCGCGAAGGGGCTGAAGACCTGCGGGAAGCCGTTCTGCGCGAGGGCCGAGGAGAAGTCGGCGAACCAGGTGTCGGCCTGGGTGGGCAGCGCCCGCGACACGCCCAGCAGCACCTTGGAGCCGCGTACTTCCTTGCCGAGCGTCGGCAGCGTCGTACCGGCGAGGGCCGAGCCGATCAGCCAGGCCACGAGCAGCATCGCCACCACGTTGACCAGGGCGCCGCCCGTCGCGTCCAGGGCGCGGGCGGGTGACCAGGTGATGTACCGGCGGAGCTTGTTGCCGAGGTGGGTGGTGAGGGCCTGGCCGACGGAGGCGCAGACGATCACGACGATCACCGCGACGACGGCGGCGGTCGTACTGACCTCCGTGTCCTCGGTCATGGCGCCCCAGGCGACGGGGAGCAGGTAGACCGCGACGAGGCCGCCTCCCAGGAAGCCGATCACCGACAGGATGCCGACGACGAAGCCCTGGCGATAGCCCACGATCGCGAACCACACGGCGGCGACCAGCAACAGGATGTCCAGCACATTCACGGAGGCCACCCTGTCATGCGCGCCAGTCGAGCGGGACCTGCTTCTCCCGGTCCCAGGGCAGCTCCCAGCCCGCGTAGTGCAGGATCCTGTCGATGATCCCGGCCGTGAAGCCCCAGACGAGGGCCGATTCGACCAGGAAGGCCGGGCCCCGGTGACCGCTGGGGTGAACCGCCGTCGCCCGGTTCGCCGGGTCCGTGAGATCCGCCACGGGGACGGTGAAGACCCGCGCCGTCTCCGCCGGATCGACCGCGTCGACCGGGGTCGGACGGCGCCACCAGCCCAGCACCGGCGTCACCACGAAGCTGCTCACCGGAATGTAGAGCCGGGGCAGCACGCCGAAGAGCTGGACGCCGCTCGGTTCGAGGCCGGTCTCCTCCTCGGCCTCGCGCAGAGCGGCCCGCAGCGGCCCGTCGGTCTCGGGGTCGCCGTCCTCGGGGTCGAGGGCGCCACCGGGGAAGGACGGCTGGCCCGCGTGCGATCTGAGGGAGCTCGCGCGTTCCATGAGCAGCAGCTCGGGGCCGCGCTCCCCCTCGCCGAAGAGGATCAGCACGGCGGACTGGCGGCCCGCGCCGTCGGCCGGCGGCAGGAAGCGGCTCAGCTGGAGCGGCTGCACCGTCTCCGCGGCGCGGGCCACCGGTTCGAGCCAGCCGGGCAGGCCGTCCTTGCTCGGCGCGATCCCGTCGGCGGACAGGCCGCGGCCCAGCTGTGTGCCGTGGCCGTGCTGCGTGCCGTTGCCCTGGTGTGTGCCGTGGCCGTGGTGCGTATGGCTCGCGTGCGTCATCGCCACCCCCGTTCTTCCGGTCTCAACGCGTGCGGGGCCGCGGATCGTTCCGCGCCGCAGGTCATCCGGTGCCCAGGGGCGGTGCCGCGATGCCACCTGCGTCCAGGTAGGCCTGCGGGGGCTTGAGGCGCTGGCCCGGGAAGCCGCCCTTCTCGTACTTCAGGAGCTTCTTCGCCTTCTCGGGGTCCGTCTCGCCCTCCCCGTACGCCGGGCAGAGCGGGGCGACGGGGCAGGCGCCGCAGGCCGGTTTACGGGCATGACAGATGCGGCGGCCGTGGAAGATCACGTGGTGCGAGAGCATCGTCCACTCGCTCTTCGGGAAGAGGGCGCCGACGACCGCCTCGACCTTGTCCGGGTCGGTCTCGTCCGTCCACTGCCAACGGCGCACGAGGCGTCCGAAGTGGGTGTCCACGGTGATACCGGGCCGCCCGAAGGCGTTGCCGAGCACCACGAACGCGGTTTTGCGGCCCACTCCGGGCAGCTTGACGAGGTCTTCCAGCCGGCCTGGCACCTCGCCCCCGAAATCGTCCCGCAGCGCCTTGGAGAGCCCTATCACCGACCTGGTCTTGGCCCGGAAGAACCCGGTGGGCCGCAGGATCTCCTCGACCTCCTCCGGGTTGGCGGCGGCCAGGTCCTCGGGCGTGGGGTACTTCGCGAAGAGCGCCGGTGTCGTCTGGTTCACCCGCAGGTCGGTCGTCTGCGCGGACAGCACGGTGGCGATCACGAGCTGGAACGCGTTCTCGAAGTCCAGTTCGGGGTGCGCGTACGGATACACCTCGGCGAGCTCGCGGTTGATGCGGCGGGCCCGACGGACGACGGCGGGATCGGCCTTGGGCTGCTGCGGCGGGGGCTTCTTGACCGCGCTCTTGGCCGTCTTGACCGTCTTCGCCGCCTTGGCTGCCTTCGCCGTCTTCGCCGTCTTCGCCGTCTTCGCCGTCTTGGCAGCCTTCCCGGGCGGGGCCTTTTCGGCCAGCGCCTTCGTCGCGGACGCGGCCTTCGTCGCGGACGCGGCCTTCGTCGCGGACGCGGTCCTCTTCGCGGGTGTCGCCTTCTTGACGGCGGTCTTCGCCTTCTTGACGGCGGTCTTCGCCGGCGCGGTCGTCTGCTCCGCGGGCGCGGTCGTCTGCCCGGCGGGCGCCGGCTTCTTCACGATGGCCTTCGTCTTCTTGTTCTCGGCGGGCTTCTCGGCGGCGGCCTGCGCCGGCGCCGACCCTGCCGCATTTGTCGGTTTACTGGTTCCGCCCGTGGCCTGTTCGCCCACAGCGGAATCGCGACGTACAACCACCCGCCCAGCCCCCTTGGCCTGTGCTCTCACCGGCGATTTGGACACTCGGCCAGCCTAAAGCCCGGCACCGACATCCGCCCCGGACCCTGAAGATCGGCCCCCAATTGGCCCCCTGCCGCACTCGCCAGGACGCCAGTACGGCAGACTTGTGACTGATCACACTGTTTGGAACGCCCGGCAAAATGGGGAACACGGTCCCCTGGCACACGGGGGAGCAAGATCCCCTGAGCAGGTCGACAAGGAGAGAACTCGTGGACGACGTTCTGCGGCGCGCCCCGCTCTTCGCGGCGCTCGATGACGAGCAGGCCGCGGAGCTCCGCGCCTCCATGAGTGAGGTGACCCTCGCCCGCGGTGACGCTCTCTTCCACGAGGGCGACCCCGGGGACCGGCTGTACGTGGTCACCGAGGGCAAGGTGAAGCTCCACCGCACCTCCCCCGACGGCCGGGAGAACATGCTGGCCGTCCTCGGCCCCGGCGAGCTGATCGGAGAGCTGTCGCTGTTCGACCCCGGTCCGCGTACGGCCACGGCCAGCGCGCTCACCGAGGTCAAGCTGCTGGGCCTCGGCCACGGCGACCTCCAGCCCTGGCTGAACGCGCGGCCCGAGGTGGCAGCCGCCCTGCTGCGCGCCGTCGCCCGGCGCCTGCGCAAGACCAACGACCAGATGTCCGACCTGGTCTTCTCGGACGTGCCGGGCCGGGTGGCCCGCGCGCTCCTGGACCTCTCCCGCCGCTTCGGCGTGCAGTCGGAGGAGGGCATCCACGTCGTGCACGACCTGACGCAGGAGGAGCTGGCCCAGCTGGTCGGCGCCTCCCGCGAGACGGTCAACAAGGCCCTCGCCGACTTCGCCGGGCGCGGCTGGCTCCGCCTGGAGGCCCGTGCCGTGATCCTGCTGGACGTCGAGCGGCTCGCGAAGCGCTCGCGCTGACGCCGTCCGCTTCATCGCCGTACGCGACGGGGTCCCGCCTTCCGGAGAGGCGGGACCCCGTCGTCGACGGACGTTTCCCGCCCCTTCGCCCCATCCCGGCTCCGCGCTGACGCGCTCGTCCTGAAATGCCGGACGGGCCGGCCAACACATCGGGCACAGTGGGGGCGTGAGCGGAAGTGAGCAGCGCAGAGGGCTCGACGCCCAGGGATACATGGAGCGCGAGGGATCCCTCGGGAGGATCCCGCCGGCGTTCCGGCCCGTCGTCGCGGCGGCGCGCAGCCGGGTCGGCGAGGTCTTCGGGGCGCGGCTGCACAGCGCGTACCTCTACGGATCGATCCCGCGCGGCGCCGCGCGCGTGGGCCGCAGCGATCTGGACCTGCTGCTGGTCCTGCGCGAGGAACCGACGGAGACCGACCACGCGGACGCCCGCGCGCTGGACGAGGCCCTCGACGCGCGGTTCCCCCAGATCGACGGCGCCGGGACGCTGCTGCTGGGCCGGGAGCGCGCGCTGAGCGACCTGGAGAGGTACGACGGCGGCTGGTTCGTCGCCTGCCTCTGTACGCCTCTCCTGGGCGAGGATCTGGCCGCCCACCTGCCGCGCTACCGGCCCGACTCCCTGCTGGCCCGGGAGACGAACGGCGACCTGGCGGTGCTCCTGCCGCGCTGGCGTGAACGGATCAGGGACGCGGCGGACACCGACGAGGCACGAAGCCGCCTGGTGCGCCTCATGTCACGCCGCCTCGTCCGCACCGGGTTCACCCTCGTCATGCCGCGCTGGAACGGCTGGACGAGCGATCTGCGGGAGATGGCCGGGGCGTTCGGCGCGTACTACCCGGCGCGCGCCTGCGAGCTGCGCGAGGCGGCCGCCCTCGGATACGAACCGCGCGGCGACCTGGCCGTCCTGCGTTCGTACGTCGACGACCTCGGCCCGTGGCTTGCCGAGGAGTACGCGCGCGTGCACGGCGTCAAGGCGCCACGTCCTGAATAGGGCCTGCCCGGCAGTTCCGCGACAGAACAGCTAGATGAGGCCGTGTTCCTGGAGGTAGTCCATCTGGGCCCGTACGGACAGTTCCGCGGCGGGCCACAGCGAGCGGTCCACGTCGGCGTACACGTGGGCGACGACCTCGCCCGGCGACCGCAGGCCGTTCTCGACGGCCGTCTCGACCTGGGCGAGGCGGTGGGCGCGGTGGGCGAGATAGAACTCGACGGCGCCCTGCGCGTCGTCGAGGACCGGTCCGTGGCCCGGCAGGACGGTGTGGACGCCGTCGTCGACCGTCAGGGACCGCAGCCGCCGCAGCGAGTCGAGATAGTCCCCCAGGCGGCCGTCGGGATGGGCCACCACGGTCGTACCGCGCCCGAGGACGGTGTCCCCGGTCAGGACGGCCCGGTCGGCCGGGAGATGGAAGCACAGCGAGTCGGCGGTGTGCCCGGGTGTCGGCACGACCCGCAGTTCGAGTCCGCCGACGGTGACGACGTCCCCGTGGGCGAGCCCTTCGTCGCCGAGCCGCAGCGCCGGGTCCAGCGCCCGCACCTTCGTGCCCGTCAGCTCGGCGAACCGCCCGGCGCCCTCCGCGTGGTCCGGGTGCCCGTGCGTGAGCAGGGTCAGCGCGACCCGCTTGCCCGCCCGCTGCGCGGTGTCCACGACGTTCCGCAGGTGTCCGTCGTCCAGCGGCCCGGGGTCGACGACGACCGCGAGCTCGGAGTCCGGCTCGGACAGGAGCCAGGTGTTCGTGCCGTCCAGGGTCATCACGGACGCGTTCGGGGCCAGGACGTTGACGGCCCGCGGGGTGGCGAGACCGGAGTGGACCCCGCCCCGCGGCTGTCCTGGAAGGGCTGCTGCTTCCGTCATGCGGGGGCTCCCCCGGTCGGGATGTGCTTGGTGAACTCGTCGTGTCCCGGCCAGGACAGGACCACTTCGTCGCCCTCCAGGCGGGCCTGCGCCAGAACGGGCGTCAGGTCGCGGGCCTGCGCGGCGGCGAGGGCGTCGGCGGCCGTGGCGTACGGGAGCAGCTGGCGCAGGGTCGCGATGGTCGGCGGCATCATGAGCAGCTCGCCCCTGTCGTACCCCGGCGCCGCGTCCGCGGGCCTGATCCACACGGTGCGGTCAGCCTCCGTGGAGGCGTTGCGGGTGCGCTGGCCTTCGGGGAGGGCGGCCACGAAGAACCAGGTGTCGTAGCGCCGGGGTTCGAACTCGGGGGTGATCCAGCGGGTCCAGGCGCCGAGCAGGTCCGACCTCAGGACCAGCCCGCGGCGGTCAAGGAACTCGGCGAAGGAGAGGTCCCGGGCGACCAGGGCCGCACGGTCCGCCTCCCACTCCTCGCCCGTCGTGTCGCCGACCACGGTGTCCGGGGTGGGCCCGGCGAGCAGGACGCCGGCCTCCTCGTACGTCTCACGGACCGCCGCGCAGACGACGGCCTGGGCGGACGTCTCGTCGACGCCCAGCCGGTCCGCCCACCACGCGCGCGTGGGACCCGCCCAGCGGATGTGGTGCTCGTCGTCGCGGTGGTCCACGCCGCCGCCCGGATACGCGTACGCGCCTCCGGCGAAGGCCATGGAGGCGCGTCTGCGCAGCATGTGCACCACGGGGGCGCCGTCGGTGTCCCTGAGCAGCATGACGGTGGCCGCCCGCCTCGGGGCGACCGGTGTGAGCGTGCCGTCCGCGAGCGCACGGATCCGCTCGGGCCACTCCGGTGGGTACCACTGCCCATTCGCCATGGCCGGAGGCTATCCCGTGGCGCGCTGATGTTCGAGAGGCGGCTGTCGGCCGACCGGGAGCGGTCCCGGGCCGACAGGCGCCGGGTCCCGGGCCGACAGGCGCCGGGTCCCGGACCAGCAGGCGCCGGGTCCGGGCCGGCAGGGGCGGGTCCGGGCGGCAGGGGCGGGTCCGGGCCGGCAGGGGCGAGTCCCGGACGGCAGGGGCGAGTCCCGGACGGCAGGGGCGAGTCCCGGACGGCAGGGGCGGGTCCCGGACGGAAAGCCTGCTCCTGGGGTGGCGGGTTACGCCCCGGTCAGCTCCACCTGGATCTCGACCTCGACCGGCGCGTCCAGTGGCAGGACCGTCACACCGACCGCGCTGCGGGCGTGCACGCCCTTGTCGCCGAGAACCTCGCCCAGCAGTTCGCTCGCGCCGTTCAGGACACCGGGCTGGCCGGTGAAGTCCGCGGCGGAGGCCACGAAACCGACGACCTTCACGACGCGCGCGATGCGGTCCAGGTCGCCCGCCACCGACTTGACCGCGGCGAGCGCGTTCAGCGCACAGGTACGGGCCAGGTCCTTGGCCTCCTCGGCCGTGACCTCGGCGCCCACCTTGCCGGTCACCGGGAGCTTGCCGTCCACCATCGGCAGCTGGCCGGCCGTGTAGACGTACACGCCGGACTGCACGGCCGGCTGGTACGCGGCCAGCGGCGGAACGACCGCCGGCAGCGTCAGGCCGAGCTCGCGGAGCTTGGACTCGACGGCACTCATGCCTGCTTCTCCCGCTTCAGATAGGCCACCAGCTGCTCGGGGTTGTTCGGCCCGGGCACGACCTGGACGAGCTCCCAGCCGTCCTCGCCCCAGGTGTCCAGAATCTGCTTCGTGGCATGGACGAGCAGCGGCACGGTTGCGTATTCCCACTTGGTCATGTGGCCGACTGTATCCGCTGTTATCCACAGCCTCCCGCGTAGCCCGGGCGCGGACTGGTTAGGCTCGAAGACGTGAGCAGGCTCCAGGTCGTCAGTGGCAAGGGCGGTACCGGCAAGACCACGGTAGCCGCCGCCCTCGCGCTCGCCCTCGCGACCGAGGGCAAGCGGGCCCTCCTCGTCGAGGTCGAGGGCAGGCAGGGCATCGCGCAGCTCTTCGAAACAGAAGCGCTGCCTTACGAGGAGCGGAAGATCGCCGTCGCTCCGGGGGGCGGGGAGGTGTACGCACTGGCCATCGACGCCGAGCTGGCCCTTCTGGACTACCTCCAGATGTTCTACAAGCTCGGCGGCGCGGGACGAGCCCTGAAGAAGCTCGGCGCCATCGACTTCGCGACCACCGTCGCACCCGGCGTGCGGGACGTCCTCCTCACGGGCAAGGCCTGCGAGGCCGTGCGCCGCAAGGACAAGAGCGGCCGCTTCGCCTACGACTACGTGGTGATGGACGCCCCGCCCACGGGCCGCATCACCCGCTTCCTGAACGTGAACGACGAAGTGGCCGGCCTGGCCAGGATCGGCCCGATACACAATCAGGCGCAGGCCGTCATGCGCGTCCTGAAGTCCACCGAGACGGCCGTCCATCTGGTGACCCTGCTGGAGGAGATGCCCGTCCAGGAGACCGCGGACGCCATCGCCGAGCTGCACGCGGCCGGGCTGCCGGTGGGGCGGCTCATCGTGAACATGGTGCGTCCCGGCGTACTGGATCAGGCCGATCTGGAATTCGTCCGGGCCGCTCCCCGGAGCGGCATCGCAAGGTCGCTCTCCACGGCCGGACTCGGCGGCGCCCGTCGCGGCGGGCTCGCCGAACGGCTCGTGGAGCCGCTCGTCCAGCAGGCCGAGGAGTACGCCGAGCGCCACACCCTGGAGCACGAGCAGCGGGCCGTGCTCAGGGAGTCGGGCCTGCCGCTGCACGAACTCCCGCTGCTCGCCGAGGGCATGGACCTCGCGGGCCTGTACGAACTGGCCAAGGAACTGCGTCAGCAAGGGATCTCATGAGTCCGGACCCGGCACGCGCCCAGGGCCACGGCCCTGCATCCGATCAGGCCCGCGCGATCGACTCCGCACGCCTTCTGGAGATCGATCCGCTGATCGACGACCCGAAGACCCGCATCGTGGTGTGCTGCGGCTCGGGCGGTGTCGGCAAGACGACCACGGCGGCGGCCCTCGGGCTGCGCGCCGCCGAGCGCGGCCGCAAGGTGGTCGTGCTGACCATCGACCCGGCCCGCCGGCTCGCCCAGTCCATGGGCATCGACTCCCTCGACAACACCCCGCGCCGGGTGAAGGGCGTCGAGGGCGACGGTGAACTGCACGCCATGATGCTGGACATGAAGCGCACCTTCGACGAGATCGTCGAGGCGCACGCGGACGGCGAGCGGTCGGCCGCCATCCTGAGCAACCCCTTCTACCAGTCGCTTTCGGCGGGCTTCGCGGGCACGCAGGAGTACATGGCGATGGAGAAGCTCGGGCAGCTTCGCTCCCGCGACGAGTGGGACCTGATCGTCGTCGACACGCCGCCCTCGCGTTCGGCGCTGGACTTCCTGGACGCGCCGAAGCGGCTCGGCTCGTTCCTCGACGGCAAGCTGATCCGGGTCCTGATGGCACCGGCGAAGGTCGGCGGACGCGCGGGGATGAAATTCCTGAACGTCGGGATGTCCATGATGACGGGCACCCTGGGCAAGCTGCTGGGCGGTCAGCTGCTGAAGGACATCCAGACGTTCGTGGCCGCGATGGACACGATGTTCGGGGGCTTCCGCAAGCGGGCGGACGCCACGTTCAAGCTGCTCCAGGCGCCCGGGACGGCCTTCCTGGTGGTGGCAGCCCCGGAGCGGGACGCGTTGCGTGAGGCCGCGTACTTCGTCGAGCGCCTGGCCGCCGAGCACATGCCGCTGGCGGGTCTGGTCCTCAACCGGGTCCACGGCAGCGGCGCCGCGCATCTGTCCGCCGAACGGGCGCTCGCCGCGGCGGAGAACCTCGAACTCACCACCGCGGAGAATCGTCACTCCGGAAGCGCCGGGAGCGACGGGAGCGACGGGAGCGACGGGAGCGACGAACTCGCCGGAGCGGACGAAGTCGTCGGTGCCGCCGGGGACGAGGGCCGCACGACCCCGGTGACCGGGGACTCCACGGTCGTAGAAAATCTTGCGGCCGCCCGCATTGTGGATCAGGGCGACGGGAAAGCTGGACTTCGTAACTCTCCCGAAACGTACGGCAGTTCAGAATCTCCCGTCGATCCGGATCCAGCCTCTCCTTCTGTTTCCCCGTCCGCGCCCCGGTCCCTGTCCGCTTCCGCTTCCGCCGAAGGCTCCCCCGCCACGGACGGAGCAGTCGAACAGCTCACCGCGGGCCTGCTGAGGCTGCACGCCGAGCGAATGCAGCTGCTGTCCCGTGAGCGGCGTACACGTGACCGTTTCACCGCGCGCCATCCCGAGGTGGCGGTGGCCGAAGTAGGCGCACTGCCCGGCGATGTGCACGACCTCGCGGGGCTGCGTGACATCGGGAACCGGCTGGCGGCCCATCGGCCGGAGCTGCCCGAAGCCGAGGCATGAGGCCCCAGGCTCGACCCGCGCCGCGCACAACAGCCCCAGGCCGAGCGGCGCACAAGGCAACCGAGGCCCGGAACGCGGACGGGTAGCCGAGGCCCGGAATATGACCGGATAGCCGAGGCCCGGAATGCGGACGGGCCACCAGCCGCGGGCCCGTGCGGCGCCGACGTGACGCGGCGCCCGGGTCCGAAGGCTCGACCAAGCGGCCGGGGCGCCGGCGCCTGATCAAGCCGTCCTGCGCCCGCACCTGAGAGGCCCCTGTCGTGTGTCACAGGGGCGTGCTCTTCATGCCAGGGGGTGGTGGAGACGGATCCGGCGGACCCGCCGCCGCGGCCCGAGGGCACGGCGTCCGAGTCCGAGGGACGGTCCCCTCAGCCCACCGCCGCGTAGTTCTCGTACACCTCTTCCTCGTCGAGGGGCAGCAGGCCGGCACCGCGCTCGTACTCCGTACGCGCGGTCTCCAGCAGCCGACGCCACGACGTCACGGTCGGTCGCCTGCGCAGCAGTGCGCGGCGCTCACGCTCCGTCATGCCACCCCACACGCCGAACTCGACGCGGTTGTCGAGCGCATCGGCGAGGCATTCTGTGCGCACCGGACATCCGGTGCACACCGCCTTCGCCCGGTTCTGCGCTGCTCCTTGAACGAACAGTTCATCCGGATCGGTAGTGCGGCAGGCCGCCTGCGCACTCCAGTCGGTTACCCAGCCCATACCGGCGCCGTCCTCTCCCGAATCGAGGCTCCCCCACGGCGGCAGCGGCATATTCACCGCCGCCAGTTGAGGACGTTACGGAAGGTGGGCACAGCGCAACACCCCCTTCGGGCCCAATCTTGAATGGTCCGAACGGACTATGCGTAAGCGGCAGATCACCCGGGGGAGTGAGCGCAGGACATACGGCAGTTTCCCGGCAGACCGGGACAGTTCAGTTGAGCCACAACGGACGCCCGATGACACACAAGGCGGATTCGGACACGCCCCCAACAAAAATAATGGGAGACGTCCGGAACGATTCGGGGTCGCCGGACGTACTTGATACGTGGCCCTGCTGCTGTGACAGTTGAGAGCAGCTTAGGCCAAGGCATATACGCGTGTCCGGCGAATGAGAACGTAGGCTGCCCTCATGCCAAAGAAGCGCTCGGGCGGTGGTCTGTCCCCATCGCAGCAGGCCGCCAAGTTCCTCGGTGTCAGTGTGCTCGCCGGAGCGGTGCTGGCCGGAATCGCGTTGCCCGCCGCCGGCGCGCTGGGCCTCGCGGCCAAGGGTTCCGTCGAGGGCTTCGACGAGATCCCCGCCAACCTCAAGCGGCCCCCGCTGAGCCAGCGCACCTCCATCCTGGACAACCAGGGCGGCCAGATCGCGACGGTCTACTCGCGTGACCGCACGGTGGTCGACCTCAAGGACATCTCGCCGTACATGCAGAAGGCGATCGTCGCCATCGAGGACTCGCGCTTCTACGAGCACGGCGCCGTGGACCTGAAGGGCATCCTGCGCGCTGTGAACCAGAACGCGCAGAGCGGCGGAGTCGCCCAGGGCGCGTCCACGCTGACGCAGCAGTACGTGAAGAACGTCTTCGTGGAGGAGGCCGGCGACGACCCGACCAAGGTCGCCGAGGCCACCCAGCAGACGCTCGGCCGCAAGATCCGCGAGCTGAAGTACGCGATCCAGATCGAGGAGAAGCTCGGCAAGAAGCGCATCCTCGAGAACTACCTGAACATCACCTTCTTCGGAGAGCAGGCCTACGGCGTCGAGGCCGCGGCCCAGCGCTACTTCTCCAAGCCCGCCAAGAAGCTGAACCTCCAGGAGTCCGCGCTGCTCGCGGGCATCGTCCAGTCGCCCAGCCGGTACGACCCGGTCAACGACGAGGCGGAGGCCGTCAAGCGGCGCAACACCGTCCTCCAGCGCATGGCCGAGGTGCACGACATCTCCCGGCAGGAGGCCGAGAAGGCGAAGAAGAAGCCGCTCGGACTGCACGTCAGCGAGCCGAAGAACGGCTGCATCACCGCAGTCAAGGGCGCCGGCTTCTTCTGCGACTACGTGCGCGAGGTCTTCCTGAACAACACGGTCTTCGGCAAGACCAGGGAGGCCCGGGCCAAGGTCTGGAACCAGGGCGGCCTGACGATCCGTACGACGCTGGACCCGCAGGCCCAGGAGTCGGCCCAGGCGTCGATCAAGGAGCACGTCAACAAGAGCGACGACGTGGCCACCGCCGCGACCATCGTCGAGCCCGGCACCGGCAAGATCCTCGCGATGGGCCAGTCGCGTCCGTACGGCTTCGGCAAGAACCAGACCCAGATCAACCTCTCCGTGGACAAATCCATGGGCGGCGGCGCGGGGTACCAGCCCGGTTCCACGTTCAAGCCGATCGTGGCCGCGGCCGCCGTGGAGGGTGGCAAGCCGGCGACGCAGCAGTACTCCTCGCCGTACGAGATGGAGTACCCGAGCCCGGTCTCCGTGTGCGACGGCAAGAACTGGACCAACCTCCAGAACGAGAAGCTCACGAACGAGAACGAGTCGGAGCACGGTCCGTACGGCATGAAGGAAGCGACCGCCAAGTCGGTCAACACCTACTACGTGCAGCTGATCAGCGACATCGGCATCTGCCCGGTGACCGACATGGCGAAGAAGATGGGCGTGAAGCGCGCCGACGGTTCCAAGATGGCGCAGGCACCGTCCATCGCGCTCGGCACGCAGGAGATGTCCCCGCTGACGATGGCGAACGCGTACGCGACCTTCGCCTCGCGCGGCACGTACTGCACGCCGATCGCCATCGAGTCGATCAGCCAGATCGTGGGCGACGAGAAGAAGTCCCTGCGGGTGCCGAGGACGAGCTGCTCGCGTGCGATGTCCGAGACCACCGCCGACACCATCAACACGCTGCTGAAGGGCGTGGTCGAGGACGGTACGGGTACCGAGGCCGGTCTCACCGGCCGCGCCAGCGCGGGCAAGACCGGTACGACGGACTTCCGCTACGCCGCCTGGTTCGTCGGGTACACGCCGAACATGGCCGGCGCGGTCTGGGTCGGCGACCCCGCCCACAAGCGCCGGATGACCGACATCACCATCGGCGGCGTCTACCGCGACAAGGTGTACGGCGGTGAGGTCCCCGGCCCCATCTGGCGGGACATGATGACGGGCGCCCTGCAGAGCAAGCCCGCGCCCGACTTCACCCTCGTCAACATCCCCGACGGCGGCAGCGGCCGCGGCCAGGACGACGGCGGCAACGGCGACGGCGACGGCGACGGGAACGGGGACGGCAACGGGCACGGGAACGGGAACGGGAACGGGAACGGCAACGGGGGCGACGGCGGCATGACGACCGACGGCGGTATGACCACCATCGGCGGTACGACGACCGGCGGCGGCACCGACGGCGGCGCCTTCCCGACGCCCTCCTTCTCGATCCCCGAGGGCTTCATCCGGGGCCAGGGCAACGGCGGCAACGGGTTCGGGGGAAGGAACGGCTAGCCGGGCCGCCCGGCGGGGCTCCGCGTTCCACGTTCCTCTACGACACGGCGGTGGGGGCGCCCCTGGTGACCGGGGCGCCCCCACCTTTTTCGCACGTTGCCCCTCTGGGGTGAGCCGGGGCTCAGCTGCCCGCGGGAAGCTCTCGCGCGCGTTCGACCCATGGATGGGCCGGGGGCTCAGCTGCCCGCGAGGAGCTGCTTGACCACGGCGGCGACGCGGCCCCCCTCGGCCTGACCGGCCACCTTCGGGTTCACGATCTTCATGACCTGGCCCATGGCGCGCGGTCCCTCGGCACCGGCCGCCCGGGCCTCCTCGACCGCCTGGGCGACGATCTGCCGGAGCTCCTCGTCCGACATCTGCTTGGGCAGGTACGTGGCGAGGACCTCGCCCTCCGCCTTCTCCCGCTCGGCCGACTCGGCACGCCCGCCCTGCGCGAAGGCGTCCGCCGCCTCGCGGCGCTTCTTCGCCTCGCGGGTGATCACCTTCTGTACTTCGTCGTCGGAGAGCTCGCGCTTCGTCTTGCCCGCGACCTCCTCCTTGGTGATCGCGGCGAGGGTCAGCCGGAGCGTCGAGGAGCGGAGCTCGTCGCGCTCCTTGATGGCGGAGTTGAGGTCTTCCTGCAGCTTCGACTTGAGCGTGGTCATGTCGTCGATTGTCGCAGGTACGGGGAGACGAACGCCCGTCGATTTCGCGGGGGCCGTCCCGTTGCCGTGCCGGGAGTTGCTGCTGGGACGCCTCGGGAGGTGCGGGCCCCGAAGGTTGTCCACAGGCGGGCGTCGGTCCCTCCGAGGTCTGACACGATGGACGCATGCGCGCGCTATACGGAGTACCAATGGGAATCACGGCGGTGGGCGCCGCCGGTCTGTTGTACGCGGCGGGTTTCGAGGCCCGCTCCTTCCGTCTGCGACGGGTGACGGTCCCGGTCCTGCCACCGGGTATGCGTCCCCTGCGGGTGCTCCAGGTGTCCGACATCCACATGGTGAGCGGTCAGCGCAAGAAGCAGCGCTGGCTGCGCTCCCTCGCGGGGCTGCGGCCCGACTTCGTCATCAACACCGGGGACAACCTCTCCGACCCGGAGGGCGTCCCGGAGGTACTGGACGCGCTGGGTCCCCTGATGGAGTTCCCCGGGGCGTACGTCTTCGGGTCGAACGACTACTACGGCCCCAAACTCCGCAACCCCGCCAAGTACTTGTTCGAGAAGGCCCAGGGCCGGCACGGCCTGAACGGCAACGCGCCGGCGGTCAACGCGGTGCACAACCCGTGGGAGGACCTGCGGGAGGGCTTCGACGCGGCGGGCTGGCTGAACCTGACCAACGCACGCGGGACGCTGAAGATCGAGGGCGCCTCCGTCGAGCTGACCGGCCTCGACGACCCGCACATCAAGCGCGACCGCTACGCGCGCGTGGCGGGCGGCCCGTCGGAGTCTGCGGACTTCTCGATGGGCGTCGTGCACGCTCCGTACCTGCGCAGCCTTGACGCGTTCACGGCGGACGGCTATCCGCTGATCCTGGCGGGCCACACCCACGGCGGCCAGCTCTGCCTGCCCTTCTACGGCGCCTTCGTCACCAACTGCGACCTGGACACGGACCGGGTCAAGGGCCTGTCCGTGCACCACGCGGAGGGCCGGACGTCGTACATGCACGTGTCGGCGGGCTGCGGCACGAACCGCTACACACCGGTACGGTTCGCGTGCCCGCCGGAGGCGTCGTTGCTGACGCTGGTGGGGCGGAAGTAGGCGGGGGGAGCCTTGGCGCGCGGCTCGGCTGACCCGGACTGCCCGGGGGCCGGGGATGTCGGGCCCGCCAGGGCTGCCGGCCCGGGAGGCCGGGACCGCCGGGGGCGGGCCTGCTGGGCGTTGTAACCCGCTCGGCTTGTCCCGTATCGCCCGATTCGCGGCATCCACTTAGCGTGAGCTCATGACCGCCCCGATACCCAAGGACATGCCAGACCTCCCTGCGATTCCCGGTATCCCCGCGCCGGCCCCGTTCATCGTCCCAGCGACCGCGGTGGTGGCCCCTGTACGCCGCCGCGCGACAGCCGTCTACCGCCTTCTGGTGGTCCTGGCGGCCGCGGCCGGCGTGGCCATGGAACTCCGCTGGGGCAGCCCCGTCCGGGTACTGAGCTACTTCACGATCCAGAGCAATGTGCTGCTGGCCGTGGTGCTCCTCGCCTCGTCGCGGCGCGCATGGACGGCCCGCCGCCCCCTGCATCCGCTGGTGAACGGCGGCGCCCTGCTCTACATCGTGATCACGGGCCTCGTGTACCACATGATCCTGGCGAATGCCGCCGGCCCGTTCTCGATGACGGGCGACGCGCCGAGCGGCTGGCACGCGGTCGCGAACCATCTGCTGCACACGGTGACGCCGATCGCAGCGGTGGTGGACTGGCTGCTGCTGACGAGCCCGGCGCCGGTGCGGGTGAGCCAGGCGGCCGTCTGGCTCGTCTACCCCGTGGCCTACCTGGCGTTTTCTGTCACCCGCAGCGCGATGATCCCCTCGACCTCGCCGGTACGGTACCTGTACCCGTTCCTGGACATGGACCGGCACGGTCACCTGGGCGTTCTCAGCAACGCCCTGCTCCTGGGCCTCGCCTTCTACGCCCTCGCCCTCCTGCTCGTGGCCGCCGACCACCTCCGCCCGGACCCGGTCCGCCGCCGCGCCAAAACCGGATTTCGTCTCCAGCCACCGGTGGGCTAAAGTAAACGACGTCGCCGCGACAGCAGCGACAATCGGGGTGTAGCGCAGCTTGGCAGCGCGCTTCGTTCGGGACGAAGAGGTCGTGGGTTCAAATCCCGCCACCCCGACAGTGAAACACCAGGTCAGGGGCCTGATCCGCTTAGCGGGTCGGGCCCCTGAGTGGTTTCCGAGGCTCGTTGGGAGAAATTTGGGAGAAGATCCTGGAATTTCGCTCCCCCGACAGCGCCTATCGACGCGCTCTCAGACGCTCCCGCAAGAGGTCGTTGAGCACCGCGACCGGCGACGTCGGGCACATCGCGATCCGGGAATCGAGCGACGTCTCCCACTCGGTGGTGAGGTCCGCCAACAGCTCCTGCCGCATCTCGCGGGTGACGTGCCCGTGGGACACCCTCAGGCCAGGCCAACGAGGGGTCCGCGAAGGTTGTCGCGGCGCGCGGCTCCTTCCAGGACCCGGCGCTCGACCTCGCCGACGAGCTCGCCGGGCTGCTCGGCGAGTGGCTCGCCGGGGACCGGGTCGGCGTGGAGCTGGGGAACGAGCTGTACCTCGCCGCGCTGCGCAATCCCGCGTTGCGCCCCGTCGCCGCCGAGTGGTGCCAGGAGCTGTCCGACGCCCTCGCCGAGCGCATCGATCCCGTCACGGCACGGGCCCTGGTCGCGCTCATGGACGGGATCTCGCTCTAAGGTGCTGCTCACGGGCGGGGTGTACGACGCCAGGTACGCACGGGAGATGCTGGCGCGGCCGATCCCGTAGGGTCGCGCCCGTTCCCTGAGAAAATCCTGTGCGGGCGTGAACTCTTCGCGGGGCAGCGGGGAACAACGGGTGACACGCTCGACCCACCCGCTGACGGAGGACCCGTGACTGGACCACCGGCGCTCGACCCCGGCGACGAGCGCGACGGCCATGTCATCGCGCAGTCCCTGGAACATCCGGAGCTGTTCGCCCGGCTCTACGACCGGTACGCACCCGACATCCACCGGTACGCGGCCCGGCGCCTCGGCGACCACGCGGCGGACGACGTCACGGCCGACACGTTCCTGACCGCGTTCCGGGTGCGTGCCCGCTACGACGCCTCGCGGGCCAGTGCCCGGCCCTGGCTGTACGGGATCGCCGCGCACCTCATCGGCAAGCAGCGCCGGAAGGAAGTACGCGGTCTGCGGGCGCTGGCCAGGACCGGCCAGGACCCCGTCGCGGCCGGCTGGGTCGAGGACACCGCGGACCTGGTCGCCGACCGGGCCCCGCTCGCGGACGCGCTCGCCGCGCTGTCTGCCGCCGACCGGCATGTGCTGCTGCTCGTGGCCTGGGCCGACCTGACCTACCAGGAGGTAGCCGAGGCTCTCGGCATACCCGTCGGGACCGTGCGGTCCCGGCTCAACCGGGCCCGCCGCAAGGTACGGGCCGCGCTGGGTGCCGACCCGGCTTTTCTGGGTGGAGTGGCGGAGGTGGTCCGGTCGTGAACGTGGACGAGATGAAGGACGTACGGGAGTTCCGGGCCGGGGTGCCGAAGCCCGACCGGGCACGGCTCGCCGAGGGGCGGGACCGGCTGAGCAGCGCCGCGGGGCGTGGCCGGGGACGCCGGCTGCGGGCCGACTGGCGGCTCGCAGCGGGTGGGGCAGCCGCCGCGCTCACCGCGGTGGCCGTGCTGGCCTCCGGCGTCGGAGGGGGCGGCCACAGTGGTGCGGAGCGCACGGTGCCGACTACGACGCGGACGGTGCCGGGTCCGGTGAAGGAGGTGCTGGAGCGGGCCGCGTCCACGGTGGAGCGGGCTGATCCGCCGCCCACGCCGCACGCGGGCCAGTGGGTCTACGTGAAGAAGCTCTCGGCCAGTCCCGGAATCTGGCCCCCGAGCGCCGCCCCCCGGCCCGAGCCGAAGCCGAAGCCCCGGGAGCACTGGACGCGGTACGCGGATCCGCGCTTCGAGAACGGCAAGGAGGGCGACGACCGCTCCATGCGCGAACGGCTCCGCTTCCTCGACGAGCTGCCGGACGACCCGGCCGCCGTGCTGAAGAAGGTCCGCGCCTACTACCCGTCCGGGAAGGGCAGCGCCGAGTCCGAGGGGGAGCAGGACATGGGTGCGCTGAGTGTGCTGTTCGCCTCCCAGCCCATCCCGCCGCAGGCGCTCGCCAAGCTGTACCGCGCGCTGGCCGCGGTCCCCGGCGTCGAGGTCACCGACCATCTCGTACGGGACCTCGCGGGCCGGGACGCCCTCGCGGTCGGGCACGACGAGAAGGGGCAGAAGGTCCGCCGCGAGATCCTGATCGACCCGCACACATACCAGTACCTCGGCGACCGACAGATCGTCGTCAAGGACTACAAGGATTCGTTCCCGGGCGCCGACGACACCCCTGACCGGCCCTGGAAGGCGGGCGACCTCATGTTCCAGAACGCGCTCCTGGCCACGGGAGTCGTGGACCACAGGGGCGATCGCCCCTGATATCCGGCGAGGGCGCCGAAGCACCGACTTCACCCAAGACCTGACGCTGGGAGAAATCCGGGGGAGCCGACTTCGGGAGCGGCTCCCCTTGGTCCCCAAGGGGTGGCCTGCTGACCGCCATAACGCCAGGCACGCTGCCCTTGTTGGGTACCGTCGCGTCCCGGGCTCTACTCCTGAACGAGGTCGTAGAAAGCCCGTTGAGGGTCGGTTTTGACGATGAGCCCGTCCGTGCACTGGTCTCGCAGGAGCTGCCGGACCCGCTTCTTTTGCCTACGCCGCGGCGAAGCTGCAGCGGGCCCTGTGCTTCCACCACGCCGTCCTCGACGCCCGGGACGACCTCGCCACCGCGATCACATGCCTGCGCGAACTCACGCGGAACGGCGGCTACTCCTATTACGTCGACACCGCCCACTCCATGGCCGGACTTCCGCTTCCCGAGGACACCGCGCGAGCACGGTGGATCAGCGGAGAACAGCAGACCCGCGAACGATGGCACCACCTGGTTACGACACGTCGCAATCACCTCGCCGCGACTCGTGAGGCTTTCCACGAATCAGGCCCGGTGCTGATTTCTACATACGCAGATCGCTGGTCAACGAGGCGCGACTACGATCGCCGGTCATGGACTGGCTGGAGCGCACCGCGAAGCTGAGGCAGTGGAGCAGAAACGGGACCCGTGCTCCGCACAAGCCGTTGCTGTTGCTGTACGCCCTCGGTCGGTTCCAGCAGGATGCCGCCGGCGAACTGCGGTACAGCGCGGTGGAGGAGGATCTGCAGCGGCTGCTGACCGAGTACGGTCCGCCGAACAGGACGACTCCGGCCTACCCGTTCCACCACATGGTGAGCGACGGCGTGTGGGAGGTGCGCACCGATCGCGGACCGGGCAGTCCCGGCAGCGGGGTGCGGGAGTTGCGGGCCGCGGGGGCCGCGGGGCGGCTGGCGCCGGAACTGCGGGCGGCGCTGCGGCGTGAGCCGGAGCTGCTCGGCCGTATGGCACGGGTCCTGCTCGACCTGCACTTCCCGCCTTCGCTCCACGGCGACCTGTGCGAAGCCGTCGGCCTGGAACTGGAGCCGGCGGAGACCGGACAGCTCTCGGCCGCCGTGCGGAGGCGGCGGGATCCCCGGATGCGGGAGCGGGTCCTGACGGCCTACGAGTACCGGTGCGCGTTCTGCGGCTACGACGGCAGGATAGGCGCGGTGCCGGTCGGGCTGGAGGCCGCGCACGTGCGCTGGTGGGCGTTCGACGGACCGGACGACGTCGACAACGGACTGTGCCTGTGCTCGCTGCACCACAAGCTCTTCGACAAAGGCGTCCTCGGCATCGGTGACGGTCACCGCATCCTGGTCTCGCAGCTCTTCGTCGGCCACAGCCCCGCCGCCCTCGAACACGTCATCGCGCTCGCCGACCGACCACTCATCGGACCTCAGCCCGGCGCCCACCCCGTCACCGCGATCCACCGTTCCTGGCACACCAGCCAGGTCTTCCACGGCAGCCCACGCCCCGCCCCGGCCACCTGACCGTCGAATCGCCGGCCGCGCCTCACTGGTAAGGAGCGCGATACCAAGAGTATGGTCTCTTGTATGGCGACGAAGAAGGTGACCGTGACGATCCCCGAGGATCTCCTGGACGAGATCCGCGCGGACGCGGCCGAGCGGGGCCTGTCGGCGTACGTCGCGGAGGCGTTGCGCTTCAAGCGCGACCGGGACCGGCTCCTGGAACTGGTCGACTGGCTGCAGGAAGAGCACGGCCCCGTGACCGAGGACGAGCGTGAGGCAGCCCTCGACGAGCTGGAGGATCTCGACGCCGAACACGAGCGGCGCCGCACCTCCGGACAGCGCAACGCCGGAGAGACTGCGTGAAGAAGCGGGTCGGCGAGTACGGGCAGAGGCCGCTCCGTGTCTTCGTCCTGGATTGTGAAGCTCTCTCCCTGGCCGTGCGCGGTGATCGGAAGATGATCGCCTGGCTCGACCTCGCGGCGCGAGGTGAGGCCGAAGTGGTGACGTCACCGATGACCCTGGTCGAGGCGTACGACGGCAGAACGACCGAACAGCGCTGGGACTGGGTACTGTCCCGGCTCCAGGTCGCCGACATCGGGAAGGACGAGGCCCGCCAGGCACGCCGGCTCCTGGCCGACGCCGAGTTGCACGGCCACAAGTACGCGATCGATGCCGTGCTCGCCGTGATCGCGCGACGGCAGAAGGGACAGGTCACCGTCTTCACCTCGGACGTGGACGACCTGGAAAAGCTGGTCCCGGACACGATCGTCGTCAAGAAGGTGTGACCCGACCCGCGCCTCTCGAGGGCCCGCAGCTGGGATGGCACCAGGCCGGGAGCGGGACATGCCGCACGGCTTCAAACCCCGGATCCTGGCCAGGACAGACGCGTCAATCGCCCTACCTGACGGGGCTCTCAACACTCAGTGTCCCGTCAGCTTTCACACGGACTCGGCGCGCTCCCGTGCGTCCTGCGCACCTGCCGCCCTTTTGCTCACGGCCGGGAAACCGAAGAGCTCAGCCTTCAGGTGCCTTTGGTCTACCAGCCGTTGCTACCGGCGCCCTGGCTGGAGCTGTCGTGTGCGCAGGACCTCGAAGGTTCTGCGCACACGACGAAGCGCCCGTGGAAGATTAAGCCACTGAGGCCCGTTCAGACGGCCGGAGGGATCCCCGCTGGGGCGCTCACTTCATCCGCTTCAGGTCTCGGGCGCTCATGCCGAACAGCACATTCGGCTGCGCGTACTTGAAGGTGTAGCCGACGACGAGAGCGGCGGCAATGAACTCGCCGTTGGTGACGTACCTGCGGGTTACCCGCTCCATCACGTGCTTCACGCCGTAGCTGCTGACGGCAGGATTCTTGATCGGCGTGACGTTCTCACGCAGCCACTCGGCCGTCTCCATCACCACGGCCACACCTCCCACCAACTCCTCGCGGCCGGCTGCGAGGTCGGTCCAGCGCTGCTCGGCCGTCTTGCGAAGGGGATCGAAGACGCCGATGCCGAAGGAATTGAGCCGCGGATGCTGCTGCATCACCTCGGCCAAGGCAGCGATCTGTCGGCGGGCCACCAGATACGGCATTCCTGTGACTGTCTGGTGGGCGTGAATCTCAGCCTTGCTGCGACGGTTCCTGGTCATCGTGTGCTCCATCGGACGGGATGCCCCACGTCCACCCCGCCGCGGATACTTGGATGACTTGGCGGAACGCTGCTGCGCGATTCGGGGAACCTTGTCTTCGCCGTCACGATGGACGTGGGCCACCATGACTCGGAGCGGGCAGGCGCGATCTGCCATGCACAGCATATGCCCCAACCCAGCCCCGTCCCGGCAATTCAGGGAGATCCGCTGCCGCCATGCCAGGACCAGCACAAAGGCCACCGAGACCGGCTGCGCCAAGCACGGGGCAGCTCCCCCATCACCACCGAGCGCTACGTCCTCGACCTCGGTTTGCATCCGCGAACCTGAACCCGTCGGTGCAGGCGACCTCATTGACAGGCGCGTGCCCTAGTGGGACGTCGTCGGGTGGGGGCCCTTTTGTGTGAGCGCCGCTGTCACCGCCGTCGCCGCCGTCGTCCCCGCCAGGGTTCCGAGCATGACCAGGGCGACTCCGATCGCGAAGAGGCCGCTCGCGTCGTCCGACCAGTCGTAGTAGGCGGCGACGGTCAGGCCGGCCGTTGTGCCGAGTACGGCGCTCACGGTGTGGCGTCGGGACGCCGCCCAGTACACCGGCGCCGGCAGCGTCAGCGCCAGGCCGATCACCTGCCATGCCTCGTACGGGCCCGTCGTCGAGCCGTCGGGGTGCACGTCGCGGTGCTGGTCCCAGCCCAGCCAGGCCGCCCAGAGTGCCGCCGCCACCACGGCGAGGAGGAAGCCCGGTATCGGGCGGCGGACGAGGTTCGGAAGTCGTTGCTCCATGGCTCCAGGGTTTCGGCTCGCCGGCCCGCCGGCCAGAGCGCACGTACTCAGCTGCGACCGAGTACTTCGGACCGGCGGGCGGGATCGTGCCGTTCGCTCCGGGGCTCAGGCAGCTGGTCAGTCCCCCGACGCCGGTGGTTCGGGTTCGGTCCGCTCAACCGGGCTGCCCGTCAGGTGAGTTCGTGGGCGTTCTCGGTCGCTCTGCCCCGGTGACAGCGGCCCCGCGGGTCGCCGCCCGCGGTGATCTCGTACGGTGACGTCGGTGACGCCCCACCCTCGTGCCCGGCCGGGCTCGTGGTGTCGCCCGGTGTTCTTCGCGAAAGGTCTTTCACGGTGACAGTCAACGCCCCGCGCCAGAGGGTCCGTTCGGTGGCTGTCGGTGCCGCCGGGGGTCGGCCCTGCACGCTGGTCGTGTGCCGGGGGTGCTGCTGCGGCAACCCGCGCAAGTATCCGGGCACCGACCACGAGTGGCAGTTGGAGCGGCTGCGGGCCGGGGCCGAGGCGTCGGGCGGGCGGTTCGCCGTGCGCACGACTGACTGTCTCGGGCCCTGCGACCAGGCCAACGTGATCGTGGTGCAGCCCTCCGCCGCCGGGCGGCAGCGCGGCGGCCGGGCGACCTGGGTCGGCTTCGCCATGGACGACGACTGCACGGAGGAGCTGATCGGCTGGGCCGCGGCCGGGGGCCCCGGCATCGCCGCGCCGCCGACGGCGCTGGAGCTGCAGTTCGTACGGCCGCCGGGCGAGACCCGCGGCCGTGCCCGTTCACGCTCCCGCCGCTGATCCCCGGGACCGGGGGGCCGTCGACGGGCCGGGCGTCCGTCGCGTGGACGAGCCACGTCAGGGTGAGCATGAGTCGAGTCGGCGGCGGGGGTCCCGGAAGGAGTGTCCGGTCGGTTCGGTGATGCGGCGGACACGTCCCGGGGCATGTTCGGCGTGGTCGCGGTGATCCCCGGTTTCGTGTCGCCGCAGGCGTGATCATCGGTGGTGAGTCCGTGCCCGGCGCCCGCACCGGACAACAACATCAGTCAGTACAGGGACACTTGTCCCAGCGGCTGACCGCCGGCCGCGGCCCGCCGGTGTGGAACCGGTGGTGCTCGTGCGGCAGTCTTCTCCTGTGTGGGAAGCCTTCCGAGTCAGAGCGAGCCGCCCGAGACCGTCGCGCACATGGTGGTGTGCGGCGACGACGGTCTCGCGCACCGGCTCGCCGCCGAACTGCGGGGTGTGTACGGCGAGCGCGTGACCCTCGTCGTGCCGCCCGCGGCCCGGCGCGTCCAGCCGCCCGTCGTGGGCCGGACCCGGGCGCCGGGCCTGTTCGACCGGGTGTCCGCCGCCGTCACCCGAGCGGCGGGCAACGGCGACGCGGCGAGTGCCCGTACGACCGGGAACCGGGACGCAGGTACCGCCCGTACGGCGGGGAGCCGGGACGCGGGAGGCGCCCGTACGACCGGGAACCGGGACGCGGGGAGCGCCCGTACGACGGCGGACCGGGACGCGGGCGCGGCTCACGCGGCGGGGCTCCGGGGCCCCGAAGCCGTCCGGGGCGCCGAACCCCCGGGCGCCGAGCGGGTGCTGGAGGCCGCCGAGGCCACCGAGGCCGTGCTCGCCGAGGCGGGGGTGGAGCGGGCCGCCGCGCTGGCGCTGGTGTACGACGACGACGAGACGAACATCCGGGCCGCGCTGACCGCGCGTCGCCTCAACCCCCGGCTGCGGCTGGTGCTGCGGCTCTACAACCGGCGGCTGGGCCAGCACATCGAGGCGCTGCTCGACCAGGCCGCCACACTGGCCGCGGCGGGCGCCGACGAAAGCGCCGGCGGGTTCGACGGCTTCGACGCGTCCACCACCGTCCTGTCCGACGCCGACACGGCCGCGCCCGCGCTCGCCGCGACCGCCGTGGCCGGCACCAGCAAGGTCGTCCAGACGGACGGGCTGCTGCTGCGGGCCGCCGAGCGCCCGCCGCCGGGGCCGGGGCAGGTCGCCGACCCCGGCCTGTGCACGCTGGCGCTGCTGTCCGCGACGACCAGCGACCCGGCCGGCGCCGACGGCTCCGAGAGCAGCGGCGACGAGGGACCCCGGCTGCTGCCCGACCAGGGAGCGGTGGCCGCGGCGACCGGGCGCGGGACCATCGTGCTGGAGACGGTGTCGTACGCCGGGCCACCGCTGCCCGCGGGACGCAGCGTCGTGCCGTTCGCCTCGCTGCTGTCACGGCGGCTGCGATGGTCGTTCGTGGGTCTGGTCGCCTGCGTGGTCGCGCTGGCGGTGGCGTCGATGGCGGTCACCGGGGAGAAACCGGTGCACGCCACGTACCTGACCCTGCTCGACCTCTTCGCGATCAACGACCCGGCGATCGGCAAGCCCCTCGGCCGGCAGCTGCTGCAACTCCTGTCCGGACTCGTCGGGCTGCTGCTCCTCCCGGTGCTGCTCGCCGCGGTGCTGGAGGCGCTCGGCACCTTCCGCAGCGCGTCCGCGGTGCGCCGGCCGCCACGGGGGCTGTCCGGGCACGTGGTGCTGCTCGGGCTCGGCAAGATCGGTACGCGGGTGCTGACCCGGCTGCGGGAGCTGCACATCCCGGTGGTGTGCGTCGAGTCCGACCCGGAGGCACGGGGGCTCGCGACCGCACGGCGGCTGCGGGTGCCGGTGGTGCTCGGTGACGTCACGCAGGAAGGCGTCCTGGAGGCCGCGAAGATCCACCGGGCGCACGCGCTGCTCGCGCTGAGCAGCGCGGACACCACGAACCTCGAAGCGGCCCTGTACGCCAGGTCGTTGCGCCCCGACCTGCGCGTCGTGCTGCGTCTGTACGACGACGACTTCGCGACCGCCGTGTACCGGACCCTGCGGGCCGCACACCCCGGGGCGCTCACCCGCAGCCGCAGCGTCTCGCATCTCGCGGCGCCCGCGTTCGCCGGGGCGATGATGGGGCGGCAGATCCTCGGGGCGATCCCGGTCGAGCGCCGGGTGCTGCTGTTCGCCGCCGTGAGCGTGGGCGGGCATCCGCAGCTGGCGGGGCGGACGGTGGGCGAGGCGTTCCGGGCGGGCGCGTGGCGGGTGCTGGCGCTGGACACGGCGCCGGGGGAACGCCGGGCCGGCCCGGCGGCCTGCCCGGGTGGCTCCGCCCGCGGCGAGCGGCCCTCCGGGCTCGTCTGGGACCTGCCGTCCACGTACGTCCTGCGCCCCGAGGACCGGGTGGTGCTGGCGGCCACCCGGCGTGGTCTCGCGGAACTGCTGGGGCGCCGCCCCCTGGATCGGGCGGGGACCTGACCGGCTCCCCGTCGGCAGCGGCCCCGTCGGCGGCTGTCCTCGCCTGCAACTGAGTCGGACCGGGGCCGGTCGACCCCCGAGCCGCCAACCCGTCCACAGCTGCCACAAGCCCCCGGCGAACGGCCCCCGCGAGCCCCGCCCGCCGACCACTGCCAACCCCGCCCCCGGCGATGAGCGCCACCCGGCGCCCGCCCCGAGCGCCGGTCGCCCCGCCCGCCGCCGTCCCGGCCCACCCCCGAGGCGCCCCCGCGCGAAGACCACCCCCCGAGGCGCCCCCGCGCGAACACCTACCCGAGGTGCCGCCGCGCGAAGTCCAGTTCCAGTCTCACCTGCTTGATGCGCTCCTCCACGACGAGTGACCCGTGGCCCGCGTCGTAGCGGTAGACCTCGTGCACGGCGTCGCGGGCGGCGAGGCGCTCGACGTAGTTGTCGACCTGGCGGATGGGGCAGCGCGGGTCGTTGACCCCGGCGGAGATGTAGACGGGGACCTTGACCGCGTCGACGTACGTCAGCGGGGAGGAGGCCTCGAAGCGCTCGGGGACCTCCTCGGGGGTGCCGCCGAGCAGCGTGCGGTCCATCGCCTTCAGGGCCTCCATCTCGTCGTGGTAGGCCGTCACGTAGTCGGCGACCGGGACGGCGGCGATGCCGAGGGTCCACGCGTCCGGCTGTGTGCCGAGGCCGAGCAGCGTGAGGTAGCCGCCCCAGGAACCGCCGGTGAGGACGATGCGGGAGGGGTCCGCGAGGCCGGACGTCACCGCCCACTCGCGGACGGCGGCGATGTCCTCGAGCTCGATCAGACCGACGCGCTGCTTGAGCGCGTCCGTCCACGCGCGGCCGTACCCCGTGGAGCCCCGGTAGTTGACCCGGACCACCGCGTACCCGTGGTCCACCCAGGCTGCCGGGCCTGCCGCGAAGGAGTCGCTGTCGTGCCAGGTCGGGCCGCCGTGGATGTCGAAGACGGTGGGCAGGGGGCCGGTCGTCCCCGCCGGCCTCTGCACCAGGGCGTGGATGCGTCCGCCGGGGCCGTCCACCCAGACGTCCTCCACGGGCACGGATCCCGGGGACTTCATGCCGGGCGGGTCCAGGACGACGTCACCGGTGGTCGAGCGCACCGCCGACGGCTCGGCCGCCGACGACCACAGGTACTCCACGGTGCCGTCGGGGCGGGCGGTCGCACCCGACACCGTGCCCGGCGGCGAGGGCACCCGGGTCAGCTCGCGGCTCACCAGGTCGTACCGGAAGAGCTCGCTGCGGGCCTCGAAGCTGTGCCAGACGAGGAGCGCGGAGCCGTCGGGATACCACTCGGCGCCGACGTCACCGGGCAGGTCCAGGGCCAGGTCGGTCTGCTCGCCGGTCGTCACGTCCCACACCAGCGGCTCCCAGCGACCGCGCCGCTGGTGCCCGATGAGCAGCCGCGCGTCCCCCTCGACCGGGGCGAAGCCGAGCACCTCGAGGCCGAGCTCGACGGTGCCGCCCTCGGTGTCGTCGAGCTCGGCGACGGGGGCTCCGTCGGGCCGCAGCACGCGCAGCGCGGAATGCATCGCGTCGCCGTGCTCGGTGTGCTCGACGGCGATCAGGGAGCCGTCGTGGGAGAGGTCACCGACACCGGCGGACTCGCGGTGCCGGTAGATCTCCAGGGGGGCCTCGCCGGTCCTGGCGAGGTGGATCGTGGAGCCGTCCTCGTCGGTGGAGCGGCCCACGACCGCCGTACGCCCGTCCCTGCCGAGGGCCAGGCCCGACGGGTAGGACGGCTCGAGGCCGGGGACGGCGGCCTGGTCGGGGCCGCCGCCGAAGGGCTGGCGCCGCCAGACGCCGAACTCGTCGCCGTCCTTGTCGTCGAACCACCAGATCCACTCGCCGTCCGGCGAGAGCACGCCGTCCGTCGTGCCGTTCGGCCGGTCGGTGACCTGGCGCTGCTCCCCCGTTTCGCGGTCCCACGCGTACAGCTCGTACGTCCCCGTCGCGTTCGAGACGAACAGCGCGCGGTGCGGGGCGTCCTCCGCCCAGTCCGGCAGGGACACCCGTGGTGCCCGGAAGCGCTTCTCCCAGTCGGGCATCTCCACGCCGGCCTGCGTGGACCCCTGCTCCTGCGTGGTCCCGTTGCTCTCAGTCATGGCCCCATAGTGCCTGGCCCGTCCGACAGCGCGCCGAGGAGTCCCTCAGCCTGTGGAAAACTCCCGCCACGGCCGGGACGCCGAGAGGGAAGGGACCCACCCCGCGGCCCGCCTCCGCGCCGCGGCCCCGTACCGTTGACGGCGTGTACCGGTTTCTGCTGACGCCCCGCTGGTGGGGGATCAACGTCTTCGTGCTGTTGGCCATCCCCTTCTGCGTCTTCATGGGGTCGTGGCAGCTGGGCCGGTTCGAGGACCGGGTGCAGGACCACCGGACGGCGACCGAGCAGGCCGCGTCCGCCGAGAGCCAGCCGGCCCGCCCCCTGGACGAGCTGCTGCCCGTGGACCGCGACACGTCCGGCGCCCGGGCCACCGCCACCGGCCGGTACGGCAGGCAGCTGCTGGTGCCCGGCCGGGAACTGGACGGCAGGCGCGGCTACTACGTGCTGACGCTGCTGCGGACCGACGCCGGCCGGGCGCTGCCCGTGGTCCGGGGCTGGCTGCCCGGCGAGGCGGACCCGGCGAAGGTCCCGGCCGCGCCCGCCGGCCAGGTCACCGTGACCGGCGCCCTCCAGGCGTCCGAGAGCCCCGGGGCGAACGGCGCCGGCGGCGGCCTGCCCGCCGGCCAGACCGGCGCGATCAGCACCGCGTCGCTGGTGAACCTCGTGCCGTACGACGTGTACGACGCCTGGATCACCCTGGACCGCGCGGACGGCGGGATGCGGGCGGTGCCCGCGACCGCGCCCGAGGGCACGGGCCTGGACCTGAAGGCGTTCCAGAACCTCGGCTACACCGGCGAGTGGTTCGTCTTCGCGGGCTTCGTCGTCTTCATGTGGTTCCGGCTGCTGCGCCGTGAGGCGGAGTTCGCCCGGGACGCGGCGCTGGGCCTGGTCCCGGACGAGGAGCCCGCCGGGCGGAACGCTCAGGAACCGGCGAGCAGCCCCGTCCAGTAGACCGTCCCCGCGCAGGCGTTGGGCACCACGGTCGAAGCCGAGGGAGCCCCGCCGGGCGCCGTGTGCGACACCACGACCTTGCCGTCGACGGTGTCCTCCCTGACCATCTGCGTCGAGACGCCGGAGTCGGTGGAGGTGCCGCCGCCGCTGTCCGCCGTACCGCCCGAGGGTGTCGGGTCCGGCGAGGGGTCGCCGCCGCCGACGGGGGGACACGCCTGCGAGGGCACCCAGGCGAACTTCACCACGTACGAGCCGCCGGGCCGGAGCACCAGGGTGGCGGCCTCCTGGGACGGGTCGGGCAGCGCCGGGGCCCCGTCACCCGCCGCGTGCCGCATCGCCGCGGTCTTCGACGGGTCCGCGGCACCCGTCGCGGTGGCGCCCACGCTGCCGGGGCCGGTCACGGTGCAGTCGGTGCCGGAGATGTTGGAGACGGAGAAGCTGCCGTAGACCGCGCCGGCCGCGTCCGGGGCGCCCGCCGAAGCCGTGGGGCCGCCGAGCTGCGCGGCCGTGCAGGGCGCGGCGCCCGCCGCGGAGGCGCTCGGGGCGGCGCCGCCGGTGACGCCGCTGCCGGCGCCCTTGCCCTTGTCCTGCTTGCCCTTTTCCTTCGTGCCCTTGTCCTTGGACTTGCCGGAGGGGCCGCTCGTGCCGCCGCCGTGGCCGTCCTCGCCCTTGCCTTCGCTCTGCCCGCCCTGCGTCGCCTGGCTGTTGCCCACGACGGAGGGGTGGGCGTCCGACCCTGTCGCATTCGAGACGTGGACCAGGGCCGGGACGGCGGTGCCGATGAAGAGCGCGGCGGCCGCCATGCCGACCATCGCCTGGCGCTTGCGGGCGCGCCGGGCCGGCACAGCCCGGCGCAGGTGGTCCAGGGTGCCGTCGGCCGGTTCGATCTCCTCGACGGCGCTGTGCAGCAGCCTGCGCAGCGCCAGTTCGTCGGAGCCGAGCCCTTCGGGGCCCTGTTCTTCGGGGCCGTGGTTCACAGTTCCGTTCCCAGCGTGCGATTGCGTGTGATCGTGCTCGGGGCGCCGCTCGTGGTGCTCGCTCATGCCGGTGCCTCCATGGCGACGCGCAGCGCCGCGATGCCGCGCGAGCCGTACGCCTTGACGGACCCGAGCGATATCCCCAGCGTGTCGGCGACCTGGGCCTCGGTCATGTCCGCGAAGTAGCGCAGCACCAGCACCTCGCGCTGCCTGCGCTGGAGGCCCTTCATCGCCTTGATCAGGGCGTCCCGCTCCAGCAGGTCGTACGCGCCCTCCTCGGCGCTCGCCATGTCCGGCATGGGCTTGGAGAGCAGCTTCAGGCCGAGGATGCGCCGGCGCAGCGCGGACCGGGAGAGGTTCACGACGGTCTGCCGAAGGTAGGCGAGCGTCTTCTCGGGGTCCCGGACGCGTTTGCGTGCCGAGTGCACCCGGATGAAGGCCTCCTGGACGACGTCCTCGCAGGACGCGGTGTCGTCGAGCAGAAGTGCTGCCAGACCGAGGAGCGAGCGGTAGTGCGCGCGGTAGGTCTCGGTCAGGTGGTCGACGGTGGTGCCCGCCGCCGTGGTGTCCTCGGCGCCGTCGCGCTGGTTCGGTATGCGGGCCTGCCGCGTCGCGGGCATGGGGGCGATCACCGGCATGCCGCCGGGCGCGCCGGGACTGCGGGGTCGGCGGGGTGGACGCAGGGCGGTGCCCCTCGTCTGTACCGCGGTGAAATCGAGTACCTCTGCCACGCCAGTTGGACACGTCTGCCCCCGTCAGGGTTGTACGCGTCAGGCATCGCATTTGCGTCAGGCACCCCGTTTGACATGGTGTCAAATGCCCTCATGCGTACCAGCTCTTCCCTTGTGCCCCGTGTGCCGTGAAGTTCGGACGCGCCGAAGTGCGTCCGCAAAGACGCTCCCCGCCCTCCGCGCGGTTGCGGAGAACGGGGGGAAGAATCTTCGGACGGCCGGCCGGTCCGTTTCAAGTGGTCCGGACCATTTGCCGAGCCACAGTTCCGGCACGATCTGCACAGATCCTACAAACGAACGCGTCGCCGGCCGACGGAATTTGCGGCCCCGGGGCGCCCGGAGCGTCAGACCTGCGTGCCGGCGGGGGCGGGGGACCTGCGTGCCGGCGGGAGCGGGGGACCTACGCGCCGGTGATCTCCGCCGCCACCAGCTCCGCGATCTGCGCCGTGTTCAGGGCGGCGCCCTTGCGGAGGTTGTCGCCGCAGACGAACAGTTCGAGCGCCGTGGGGTCGTCGAGCGACCGGCGCACCCGTCCCACCCAGGTCGGGTCGGTGCCCACCACGTCGGCGGGGGTGGGGAACTCACCGGCGGCCGGGTTGTCGAAGAGGACGACCCCGGGGGCGGTGGCGAGGATCTCGCGGGCCTTGTCGACGGTGACCTCGCCCTCGAAGCGGGCGTGGACGGTCAGCGAGTGCGTGGTCACGACGGGGACGCGTACGCACGTCACGGCGACCTTCAGTGACGGCAGGCCGAGGATCTTGCGGGACTCGTCGCGGACCTTCATCTCCTCGGAGGACCAGCCGTCGTCCGCCAGGGACCCGGCCCACGGCACCACGTTGAGCGCCACCGGCTCCGGGAACGGCCCGGTGTTGTCCCCCACGGCCCGCCGTACGTCACCGGGCTTGGTCCCCAGGTCCGTGCCGGCGACGAGCGCGAGCTGCTGCCGGAGCGTGTCGATCCCGGACCGCCCGGCGCCGCTCACCGCCTGGTAACTGGAGACGACCAGCTCACGCAGGCCGAACTCGGCGTGCAGCGCGCCCAGCGCGACGATCATGGACAGGGTGGTGCAGTTCGGGTTGGCGATGATCCCGCGGGGCCGCAGCCGGACCGTGTGCGCGTTGACCTCGGGCACGACGAGGGGGACGTCGGGGTCCATCCGGAAGGCTGCGGAGTTGTCGACCACGATCACGCCCTTGGCGGCGGCGATGGGCGCCCACTGGGCCGCCACCTCGTCGGGCACGTCGAACATGGCGACGGCGACGCCGTCGAAGGCGGCCTCGGTGAGCGCCACGACCTCGACCTCCTCGCCGCGCACGGTCAGCTTGCGGCCGGCCGAGCGCGGCGAGGCGATCAGGCGGATCTCGCCCCAGATGTCCGCGTGCTGGGACAGGATCTGGAGCATGACGGTGCCGACGGAGCCGGTCGCTCCCACGACCGCGAGCGTCGGCCGCCCGCTCCGCGACCCGGACGGGGACATCAGCGGCCCGTGCCTCCGTAGACGACGGCCTCGTCGCTGTCGGAGTCGAGACCGAAGGCGGTGTGCACGGCGCGCACGGCCTCGTTCACGTCGTCGGCGCGGGTGACCACGGAGATGCGGATCTCGGACGTCGAGATCAGCTCGATGTTCACCCCGGCGTCGCTGAGTGCTTCGAAGAAGCCCGCCGTGACGCCCGGGTTGGTCTTCATGCCGGCGCCGACCAGCGAGATCTTGCCGATCTGGTCGTCGTAGCGCAGCGAGTCGAAGCCGATCTTGTCCTTGGCCTTCTCCAGCGCGTCGATGGCCTTGCGGCCCTCGGTCTTGGGGAGGGTGAAGGAGATGTCCGTCAGGCCCGTGGCGGCGGCGGATACGTTCTGCACGACCATGTCGATGTTGATCTCGGCGTCGGCGATGGCGCGGAAGATCGAGGCGGCCTCGCCGGGCTTGTCCGGGACGCCGACGACCGTGACCTTGGCCTCGGAGGTGTCGTGAGCGACACCGGAGATGATGGCCTGCTCCACCTTCTGGTCCCCTTGCTTCGGCTCGTTGCTGACCCAGGTGCCCTGCAGTCCGCTGAAGGACGAGCGCACGTGGATCGGGATGTTGTAGCGGCGGGCGTACTCCACGCAGCGGTGGAGGAGCACCTTGGAGCCGGAGGCGGCGAGCTCCAGCATGTCCTCGAAGGAGATCCAGTCGATCTTCTTCGCCTTCTTCACCACGCGCGGGTCGGCGGTGAAGACGCCGTCCACGTCGGTGTAGATCTCGCAGACCTCGGCGTCGAGCGCCGCGGCGAGGGCGACGGCGGTCGTGTCGGAGCCGCCGCGTCCGAGGGTGGTGATGTCCTTCTTGTCCTGCGAGACGCCCTGGAACCCGGCGACGATGGCGATGTTGCCCTCGTCGAGCGCCGTCCTGATCCGGCCCGGCGTGACGTCGATGATCCGCGCTTTGTTGTGGACCGAGTCGGTGATGACACCCGCCTGGCTGCCCGTGAACGACTGGGCGCTGTGGCCCAGGTTTTTGATCGCCATCGCCAGCAGGGCCATGGAGATCCGCTCCCCGGCGGTCAGCAGCATGTCGAACTCTCGTCCGCTGGGCATCGGAGATACCTGCTCGGCGAGATCGATCAGCTCGTCCGTCGTGTCGCCCATCGCGGAAACGACCACGACCACCTGGTGGCCGTTCTTCTTCGCTTCCACGATCCGCTTGGCGACGCGCTTGATGCCCTCGGCATCGGCTACGGAGGAGCCTCCGTACTTCTGCACGACAAGGCCCACGTGCGCTCCTCGCTCAATCCGTCTCTGCACCGCACAACTGCGGTCGGCTCAGTCTATCGAGCGGCCGGAATTCCCCTTCCCGGTATCGCATGGTGAGATGTCCCGCTCAACACATGATCACCGGGCCGGTCTTCCGGCCGCTCCAGGACGGCACCTGCCCGATGCCGGCGCGGGTCACTCGCAAAGTGCGCCGTGTCACAGGGGGGGGCGGTGCGGGCCGCGCAGACCCGCGGGGGCGGTGCGGGGCCTGGCAGACCGGCGGGCGGCCGGCGGGTCCTGGCAGACCCGCGGGCGGCGCCCGGCCCGGGCCGTCACTTGAGCTCGCGCAGCCCCAGCGGTCCGCCGATCTCCTCGGCCATGACCCGGCCGGCCTCCTCGGCGAGGGCGTCCTCGCTCAGGTCCTGGTCGGTGTCGAGGCCGTCCAGCTCCTGGAGGGGCTGGTTCAGCCGCACGTGCGCCACCAGCGACTGGAGGGCGCGCAGCGCCGCCGACGCGGTGGAACCCCAGTTGGAGAAGTACGAGAACTGCCACCACCAGAGCGCCTCGGTGGTACGGCCCGCGCGGTAGTGGGCCATGCCGTGCCGGAGGTCCGCCATGACGTCGACCAGGTCGTCGGAGATGCGCGCCGGGACCGGGGCCTTGCGGGGCTCGTACGGGTCGAAGACCTCGGAGTAGACGTCGACCGGGTCGAGCATGGCCGCGAGGCGCAGGCGCAGGTCGTCCACGTCGGGCTCGGGGCCCATGTCCGGCTCGTAGCGCTCGTCGGGGAGGATGTCCTCGTGCGCGCCGAGGCGGCCGCCGGCCAGCAGCAGCTGGGAGACCTCCAGCAGGAGGAAGGGCACGGCCGAGTCCGGCTCGTCGCCCTTGGCGACCTCGGTCACGGCGACCAGGAAGCTCTCGATCTGATCCGCGATCTGGACCGCGAAGTCAGCGGGATCGGGAGTCGTCGCATGCAGCATGGCGTCAGACATCTAGGAGTCGTCTCCCCTCGAAGGCGCGGCCGAGTGTGACCTCGTCCGCGTATTCCAGGTCGCCGCCCACAGGGAGGCCGCTGGCCAGGCGGGTGACCTTGAGGCCCATGGGCTTGATCATGCGGGCGAGATACGTGGCCGTGGCCTCGCCCTCCAGGTTCGGGTCCGTGGCGAGGATCAGCTCGGTGACCGTGCCGTCGGCCAGCCGCGCCAGCAGCTCCCTTATCCGCAGGTCGTCCGGGCCGACGCCCTCGATCGGGCTGATCGCGCCGCCCAGGACGTGGTACTTGCCCCGGAACTCACGCGTCCGCTCGACCGCGACGACGTCCTTCGGCTCCTCGACCACGCAGATGACCGAGAGGTCGCGGCGCGGGTCGCGGCAGATGTTGCACAGCTCCTCCTGCGCGACGTTGCCGCAGGTGGCGCAGAAGCGGACCTTCGCCTTGACCTCCATGAGGCACTGCGCGAGCCGGCGGACGTCCGTCGGCTCGGCCTGCAGGATGTGGAAGGCGATCCGCTGCGCGCTCTTGGGACCGACGCCGGGCAGCCGCCCGAGCTCGTCGATGAGGTCCTGGACCACGCCTTCGTACAACGGACTGCCTTTCCTGTGCTTCGTCGGTACGCATCAGTGTCCTGGTACGTACGGTAGTTGGCCGCCGCCGGTCTCCGATAGGCGGGCCGGGCCCCGATACGGCGGGCCCGGCCTCGCCGCCCGTCAGAAGGGCAGACCGGGGATGCCGCTGCCGCCGCCGAGCCCCTGGGTGAGCGGGCCCAGCTTCTGCTGCTGGAGCGTCGACGCGTTCTCGTTGGCCGCGTGGACGGCCGCGACGACCAGGTCGGCGAGGGTCTCCGTGTCCTCCGGGTCCACGGCCTTCGGGTCGATCCTCAGCGCCCTGAGCTCGCCGGAGCCCGTCACGGTCGCCTTCACCAGGCCGCCGCCCGCCTGGCCTTCGACCTCGGTGCGCGCCAGTTCCTCCTGCGCGGTCGCGAGGTCCTGCTGCATCTTCTGGGCCTGCTGGAGCAGCTGCTGCATATTGGGCTGGCCACCACCGGGAATCACGATCAGCTCCTGGTTTCGTACGGCTGTATGGGCGAGGGTTTCCCGCTGGCACGAGCCTACGTGGTCGGGGGGGCGGCCGCCCAAGCACTCTTTCGGGTGAGGCGGCCCGGAATCCTATACCTGATCAAGGCCCACTTCCGGGCGGAACAGCCCTGAAACCCGGTCCATCGCCACCCATTGGGCGGTAGGAAAGGGTCCGGCGCTCCAGCATCAGCCGTCACAGGCCATCGAGCAGCCGTCACGCAACGTCAGCAGTAGGGAGTGCCGGGTGAGCCAGCCGGAGATGCCGCCCGAGGGGCCGCCCCGGGACGGAGGGGGCGAGGACGCCGCGGGTCCCCGGCCGGGCGACCTCGGCGGACGCGCGTTTCCGCTCGGCGACTGGGGAGAGCCCGCGGAGCGTCTCCACGAGCTGTATCTGTGGGTGGAGCGGGGCGCGCTGGACACGGCGTCCTGGTATCTCGCGGACCGCGTGTGGAAGCGGCGCGGGGCGCGGGCGCTGCGGACCGGGGCGGCGGCGGGCGCGGTGACCGGCGCGGCGCTGCCGCTGCTCGACCTCACCAGGGTGGTGGGCGGGGTCGCCGCCTGGGGGTATCTGACGCTGCTCCTCGCGGTCGCGTGCGTGGCCGGCGACCGGTTCTTCGGGTTCACGTCCGGCTGGATGAGGGACGTGGCGACGGCGCAGGCCGTACTGCGCCGACTTCAGGTGCTCCAGTTCGACTGGGCGTCCGAGAGCGTGCGCGAGGTGCTCGGGCCCACCGAGGGGACGGCCGGGGAGGCGGCGGAGCGGTGCCTCGGGGTGCTGCGGCGGTTCTCCGAGGACGTGACCGAGCTGGTCCGGACGGAGACGGCGGACTGGATGGTGGAGTTCCGCACGGGGGCGTCGGCACCGCTGGGGATGCAGGCGTCCGTGGCCGGGACGCCCCGGGTGGACGGAACCCCGCAGAACCGGTTCCCGCTGCCGCCGGGTGTCCGGCCGAACATGCCCAGGCAACGCCCACCGGAGCCGCGGTGACCTCCGCCGGAGCGGCGGTGCCGTTCCGGGGTGACCTTCGGGACCCCGGGGGTGCGACCCTCCGGGGCCCCGGCGGTGTGACCGGCGCGGGGAGGCGGGGGGCGCCGCGCCGGGGGCCGGGCGCGCGGCAGGCGCCGGGTACGGCGCGTGGGAGCCACCCTGCGGGGGCAGGGCGCACGCGGCGGGTGCCGCAGGGTGCCGGGTACGGCGCAGGCCTGGGGGCCGCCCTGCCGGGACCGGATACGCGGCAGGCGTGGGAGCCGCCTGCCCGAGAGGGCGGCACGCGGCAGACGCCAGGCACGGCGGAGGCTTGGGCGCCACCCTGCCCGCGAGGCCGGACGCGCGGCAGGCGCGGCAGACACCGGGTACGGCACAGGCGCCGGGGCCACCCTGCCCCGGGGGCCGACGCGCGACAGCCGCGGCGCCACCTCGCTCGAGAGGGCGGCACGCGGCAGATGCCGCAGGCGCCGGGTACGGCACGGGCGTGGGAGCCACCCCGCCCGGGGACCCGGCGCGCAGCAGGCGCGGCGAGCGTCGCCTCGTCCTCCCTCG